>JACPDV010000758.1 GCA_016183835.1 Armatimonadota bacterium | reverse complement strand
AGGTCCACCCCGCCGGTGGGCACCAGATCGATCTGCGGCAGTGGGGCCTTGAGAGCTTTGATGTAGCTCGGCCCGCCGACGTTGCCGCACGGGAAGACTTTGATCAGGTCGCCGCCCTGCTCCCACGCGGTGAGCACCTCGGTGGGCGTCAGCGCGCCGGGGCACGACACCACACCGTAACGCTGGCACAGCTCGAGCGTCTCCCGCCGCGTGTTCGGTGAGACGATGAAGCTCGCGCCGGCGGCGATGGCCAGCCGCGCCGACTCTGGATCGAGCACGGTCCCGGCGCCGATGGCGAACCGGCCGCCGTGCTCCTCAGCCAGCTTCTCGATGACCTTCAGGGCGCCCGGCACCGTAAGGGTCACCTCGAGGCAGCCGATCCCGCCGCGCAGGATGGCCTCCGCGATGCGCAGCGCCGTCTCCGGCGCGGCGACCCGCACGATCGGCACCACGCCCCCATCCACCAAACACGCCCGGATCGCGCTCTTGCCGGTCATCGTCAACGACTCCTACCGCTGCACGCGCAGCCCCGCGCCACTCATCACCGCCTCGACCTCGTCGCGGGTGATCCAGGCGAAGTCGCCCGGGATGCTGTGTTTGATGGCCGAAAACGCGTTGCCGAACCGCAGCCCGTAGCTCACGTCGCCCGTCAACAGGCCGTAGATGAAACCGCCGGCGAAGCTGTCGCCGCCGCCCACCCGGTCGACGATCTCCACGTCGCGCTTCACATCCGTCAGGAACTGCCCCTCGTGATAGGCGATCGCGCTCCACGAGTTGAACCACACCGAGGGGTTTTCGCGCAGGGTGATGGCCACAGTGCTGAAGCCGAACCGGTCGGCGAGCTTCTTCGCCACCTGCCCATAGCTCGCCGCGTCGACGCTGGTGAACGTCTCGGAGTCGCCGCCCTCGGCTTCGATCCCGAACACGACCTTGGTGTCCTCCTCGGTGGTGATGAGGATGTCCACCAGCTCCATCAGCGGCTCCTGCATGGCGCAAGCGACGTCGGGCTTCCACAGCTTGCTGCGGTAGTTGAGGTCGTAGCTGACGCTCAGCCCGTGGCGCTTGGCCGCCTCCATGGCTTCGCGCGTGACCGCCGCACAGGACTCGCTGAGCGCCGGGGTGATGCCCGTGGTGTGGAAGTGGCGGCTGCCGTCGAACAGCTTGTCCCAGTCCACGTCGCCGGGCTTGAGCCTGGTCACGGCGGCGCCGCCGCGGTCGTAGAGCACCTTGCTGGCGCGCGGGCTGGCGCCGAACTCCATGTAGTAGACGCCCACGCGCTCGCCGGAGCCGCCCCACACGATGCCCTCATCGCTGACGCCGTGCTCGCGGGCCTTGTTGCGGATCATCCAGCCGAGGGCATGGTTCGGCAGCCGCGAGGCCCAGCACGACTTCAGCCCCAGCCGGGCGCAGGCCACGGCGACGTTCAGCTCGGCCCCGCCGGGCCGGCAGTCGAACTTGTCGGTCTGCTCGAGGCGCAGGAAGTCGGGCGGCGAGAGGCGCAGCATGGCCTCGCCCAGGGTGACGACATCGAACACGGAAGGGCTCCTGACCGGGGGTGGCCGGCTTGGGGCATTCTATCGGATGCGTGACGCGCTGTCGAGGTCGCTGACCGACCGCCCCGCTTCAGCGATAGGCTTCGCGGCGATGCCTGATCCGCGCGACCGTTACCGTCTGGCCGGCGTCGTCAATCGCATAGAGCACGCGGTACTCGCGGCCGGCCCACACGCGCCACAGGTCGCCCGCGTCGCGCAGCTTCTCCGCGCGGTGTGGCCGGGGATCCGTTGCCAGTGCAAGCAGGCAGGCGTCGACCCGGCGCTGGGCTTCGCGAGGCAGATCGGCGAGGTCCTTCTCAGCGCGCGGCTTGAGCACGAGCTGGTAGGCCACGGCTCAAGTCTGAGGCGTTCTCGATGGCTTCGAGTCGCGAGAGATCCTCCACGGACACCAGTACGGCGAGCGCCTTGCCCCGTCGGTGCAGGACCACGCGCTCGCCGCCGTAGGCCACGCGGTTGAGGATCTCGGCCAGGTTGTCGCGAGCTTCGCTGGTGGAGAGGGTGGGCATCCAAAGGCCCCTTCCGAATTGTACAGTGCCGAGCTTTCGTACATTGTCGCGCTGGCGCCGGGAGGAGTCAAGCGGCGACATGGTTGGACGGCCGGTTCGGCATTGTCCACCCGTACGAAGTTGCGGTGGTCGCCTGCACAGCAGGGCGCGTCTCGGTCCCTATGGCCCGGCCGGCTCGGCGCAGCGGAACCCGCGGTCGTAGCTCTTGCCCCCACCATCGGCGCCGCCTTGCCAACGGCTCGCCGTCCGCAGCCCATCGCGGCTGGTGCCCTCGTAGCCTCCACCCCGCAGGGCGCGCGTGGCACTCGGCGAGACATTCTCCGGGTCGGTCGCCGGCATGCGAGCGTAGAACCCGGCATCGTAGTAGTCTCGGCACCACTCACACACGTTGCCCGCCATGTCGAACAGCCCGTATCCATTCGCCGCGAAGCGCCCGACGGGCGAGATTCCAGCGTATCCGTCGTCGTAGCCGTCAATGACCGCCGTCAAGGCCGCGATCTCCCAGGAACGGAGCCGTTGGCGCTCGAGCGCCTGCCGGTATGGCCCGGACTGTCGTTGCCAACTGAGGTCCTTCAGGTTGCTTGCGCCTTGCGGGGGCGGCCAGCCATCGCCCCACACGTATTCCAGACCCTCCTGCCCACCACGCGCAGCCTTCTCCCACTGCGCCTCCGTCGGCAGACTCCTGGCCACCCATCGCGCGTAAAGGTTGGCCTCGTCCCAGCTCACCCCCACCACAGGAGAGTTGTCGTCGCCGCCGTTGCGGGAGTCCAGCTTCCCATCTGTCGCTACGGTGAACCGCTTGTACTGTCCCACGGTGACCTCGTGCACGTCGATCCAGAAGGCACTGACGTAGACCCTGCGCTGAGGATGCTCGTCGGCCCCCCCTCGCCCGAATGGGCTGCCCATCAGGAACTCGCCCGCCGGCATCAGCACCTGCGGCATCCCAGCCTTCGGCGAGATGCGGTACTGCATGCCCTTCGGCATCTGGTCGCGCCACGTCTCCAGATACGCCGGCCAGTCCGCCGGCAAACCCGCCGCAGGGGTGACCGGGGTGACCGGCGCCGCCTTGGCCTCGATCACGTACACCGCACCCTCCCGCCGCACCGTCACGTCGTACGCCGTCAGCAGCACTTCCAGCGTCGCCGTCAGCGGCTGGTTCTCCAGCCGGCCCGTCACGGTGGCTTTCGGGTCCGCCCCCTTCCCCAGCACCACCTGCGCCCCGTACTCCTCCCCCAGCCACGCCACTACTTCCGACAGCGGCTGGTTCCGGAAAGACACGGACACCAGCGGCTCCGCCGGCGGCGTCAGCAGATCGATGTCGCCCCCCTCCGGGTTCACCAGCCGCGGCGTCTGCGCCCGCTTCGTCCGCTCCCCCCACAGCCCCACCTCCCGCTTCACGTAGTCGGCCAGCCCGCTCAGGTAGACCCGCCCGTCCGCCGCCTTCGCCGCCCCCGCCAGCCCGCGCAGCAGGTACACCGTGAACGCCCCGTGCTGCTGCTCGGCGTCCTCGTATGCCCGCTGGCCCACGTCGCAGGCCAGCAGCGTGGCCGACAGCGGCGGCTTCGCCGCCCCAGGCGCCGCCACCAATCGCGGCCGCACGCCGCGCGCCATGCCGTCGGAGAGCGTCGCATCGGCATCCCCCCGGCCCGCGTTGGGGTCGTTCCGGCAGGCGTCGATTAGCAGCAGGACCGCGCTCGCCTGGTTGCCGTCCAGCGCCTTGCCCACCAGCCGCATCGGAAGCGCCGTGTCCGCGAGCAAGCTCCGCCGCGTGTCGCAGGTCAGCAGGTACTGCTCCCCGCCCTCCTCGACCCCGTGCCCGGCGAAGAAGAAGACCACCTTGTCGCCCGCCACTGCCTTCTCGCGCACACGCTCGAGGATGCCCAGCAATGCGCTGCGGGTCGGCTTCGCCGGGGGCAGCGCGCTGTCGCTGGCAAGCACGAAGACGTTCTTCGGCGGCACGCCGGCACCGCGCATGACCGCCGCGAGCGACCGTGCGTCGGCACAGGCGTACTTCAGCGGAGAAATGCGTTCGTCGTCGTACTTCTCGACGCCGACGGAGACGACATACGTCTCGGCAGCCCGGGCCGCGGCGGCAATGAGGAACAGCAGGAGGAGACGGCGCATCGTTCCACCCCCGGTCATCAGATCCGACGACAGCGAGTGTAGCCCGGTTGCCTGCCTTGTGCAACGGCGTGGTGAACGCGGTTCAGACGGCCACGCCGACGGCGTGGCCCTACGGGCCGGACGCGCAGCGGAAGCCGATGAAGTCGATCCGGCTCGCCGGCGGCTGCCAGCTTCGCGCCGAGACCCGCAAGTTCATCGGGTCGCTGCTCCACGAGCCGCCGCGCACCACCCGGCCGACCGCCGGCGCTGTGTTCTCGGGGTCCCGGGTCGTCATGCCGGCATAGAACCTGTCGTCGTACCAGTCCCTGCACCACTGCCAGACGTTCCCCGCCATGTCGAACAGACCGTAGCCGTTCGGCGGGTAGGAGCCCACCGCCACCGTGCTCGGCCCGTTGTTGGCCTTCGCCGCGTCCCACTCGGAGCCCCACGGATAGGCCGCGTCGGGCAGCCCGCCGCGCGCCGCGCGCTCCCACTCCGCCTCGGTCGGCAGCCGGCCGCCAACCCACGCCGCGTAGGCCGTCGCATCGTCCCACGAGACGCACACCACGGGCAGGTTCGGCTGTCCGTTGCCGCCCGGCAGCGGGCGCGCCACGGCCGTGCAGTAGCGCTCGAACTGCCCCACCGTCACCGGGTGGAGGTCCAGCCAGAACTCGCTGACCTTGACCCGCCGGCGCGGGTGCTCGATGGCCGAGCCTTGTCCGTCGGGGCTGCCCAGGCCGAACTCGCCCGCGGGCACCAGCACCTGCGGCATGCCGTCCTTGACCGACACGCGGTACCACGACCAGTCGAGCCCGGCCGGCGGCTGGAAGTGGTCCAGGTAGGCGGGCCAGCCGGTAGGCCGCTGCGGCGCGGCGGCAGCCAGAACGGGCAGCAGGGCGAAGCTCAGCAACAGCCTTCGTGAGCGTGGCATCGAACGTGTCCTTCTGCCGCCGACGGGCGGCGGCACCCACGACCCTCATCCCGAGTGTAAGACGACACGGCCCGCCGCGCAGGATCCCGCCGTCACAGGATGTTCAGCGCGTGCGCACCCGCACCACCACCCGCGTGGGATCCTCCGGCGTGGTGAAGACCACCTCCGTGTCGCCGAAGACATAGCGCAGCTCGTCGGGACTCCCCAGGTAAGGCCGCAGCAGCTCGCGCACGGCCGGGAGCGTGACGTCGTCGGTGACGATCCAGCGCCCCGCACCCACGGGGTGTACGGCGTAGCCCTCCGCTCCCACTTCCGCCAGCTCGGGCGGTGCCAGCCCGCGCGTGGCCACCACCGTCACGCCCTGCTCGGCCAGCCTGCGTAGCGTGGCCAGGCACTCCGGACTGACCGTCTTGCCCACCAGAAACACCAGTCTGGCGGCGGCGTAGAGCCGCGGGTCGGCGGCCAGGTGGTCGTAGACCGCCACGTTGTTGGCCGGGAAGAGCACGCGGTAGGGGATGCCCAGCGGCGTGTTGTAGTTCAGCGCCACCGGCGGGATGGTGCCGTGCGAGATGACGTGCCAGACCTTCAGCCAGTAGCGCGTGTCGGCGTCCGGCTCGAGGTTGCTCGCGCCGTAGAGGTTGCGGCGGATCCACGGCCCGGGGTGCTCCTGGCCCCAGTCGGAGTCGTCGAACCGGACAAGGACCACCTCCGGCGCGAAGTCCTCGAAGCGCAGAGTGCGCGGGTGTTGCGGCAGGTAGTCGCGGATGAACTCGCGCGCCACTTCGCCGTAGGGGGACAAGACTACCCGGCCGTCCTGCACGCTGAAGAGGCTGCCCTGGTAGGCGAAGTTCTCGATGTAGGTGCGCTCGGAGCCGGTCCAGTAGGCGAGCAGGAGCGCCGAGCGCAGCTCCTCGGGCGGGTGGCCGGGGTAGCCGGG
>JACPDV010000762.1 GCA_016183835.1 Armatimonadota bacterium | reverse complement strand
GCATTCGGCGAGGTGGAGCTGTTCTCGGACTACGACCGGCGCCGGCGCTGGCACGGCGAGCCGTCGTTGGTGGTGACGGCCGTACGAAGGTAGAGGTGATGAGAGGGCGCCCAAACCGCATCCGGCCCCCTCGCCCAGTGGGAGAGGGGGCCGGAGTGGCGAACCGCGGTCAGCCGACGGCGACAATCCGCACGGCGGCACCGGAGTCCTGCAGCTTGACGGCGCCGGCCTCGGCGGCGGCCTTGTCGACCGCGTCGAGCACCACGAAGGGGGCGTTCTCCACGGCTTCCTTGGCCTCCTTGAGGCCCAGCGCGTTGTTGGTGATCTCGCGCACGGCCTTGATCACCTGCACCTTGTTGGCGCCCTCGTTGACGCTCAGCAGCTCGAGGTTGAACTGGGTGGGCTCTTCCTCGACCTCGGGGGCGGCTTCGGCGCCCGGGCCCTGCACCATCACGGCGCCGCCGACCGGCATCTCAGCCAGCTTTGGGAAGGCCTCGGTCAGCTTCTCGACCAGCTCCTCGGCCTCGGCGAGGGTCATCTTCTTCAAGGCTTCGACGATTTCGTCCACGGACATGGTTGGCTCTCCTTGTAACTTGCGTGGGCCGCGCTAGGCGGCCTCCTCCTGCTTGAGCTGCTTGAGGGCGGTAAGCGTGCGCGGCAGCGCCCCGGCCACCATCCGAACGCGCCGTGGCGCGCCCTTCAGGATCGACACGACGTTGGCGAGGTAGTCCACCTTCGAGCGCATCTTGGCGATCCGCTGGACCCCTGCCGCGCCCGCAACCGGCTCCGCGCCGATGAACCCGCCCTTCAGCTCCAGGGCGGCGTACTGGTCCGCCATCTTCAGCAGCAGCTCGGCCACCAGGTTGGGCTGGTCGTACCCGAAGGTGACCGCCGTGGGCCCGGTGAGCAACTGCGCCGTGAGATCGGTGCCGTCGGCGGACAGACACGACATGCTGTTGTTGGCCAGGGCCAGTCGCAGCAGCCGGTTCGACGCCACCTGCAAGGTGCTGCCGACCGTCTTCAGCTCGCGCCGGACCGCCTGTAGCTCGGCCACCGACAGGCCCCGGTAGTCGACGAGAACTGCCGACTCACAGGCCGCGAAGCGCTCGGCCAGGAGCGCTGTGACCTCTTCTTTGCGTGCCCGTGTGATGGGCATGGTTGCCTCCTCCACGCACAACAAAACCACCGGCGAGGCCGCCGGTGGTCATGAACTGCCCGCCGCCCGCGAGGGCTGCGCTGCAGTCCGACCTCGGCAGGCGCACCGTGGTGCTTATGCGTTGTCCGCACCTGCTGTCTTCGGTCAGACGTCCTGCCATGGCAAGGCTGGAGAGGTCTGGCGAATCTCCCTAGGCCGTCTGCGCGACCGCGGCCGCGTCGGACGGGTCCACCTTGAAACTCGGGCCCATGCTCGCCGAAACGGCGATCTTCTTCAGGTACGTGCCCTTGGCCGCCGCGGGCTTGGCCCGCAGGAGCGCTGAGACCAGCGCCGCGAAGTTGGCGCGGAGCTGCTCGGCCTCGAACGAGGTCTTGCCGATCATGCAGCGCACCACGCCGCCGCGATTGTCGCTGCGGTACTGGATCTTGCCGGCCTTCAGCTCGGTCACGATCTGGGCGATGTCGGGTCCCACCGTGCCGGCCTTGGCGTTCGGCATGCGCGGCCCGAGCTTACGCCCCAGCCGGCCCACCAGCCGCATCATCGACGGGGTGGCGCAGAGGATCTCGAAATCCATCCAGCCCTCGTCGATGCGCGCGATCAGGTCCTCGCCGCCCACCTCGTCGGCCCCGGCCGCCCGCGCGGCGTCGGCGTCGGCGCCGTCGGCGATCACCGCCACCTTGACCGACCGCCCGGTGCCGTGCGGCAGCACCACGGTGCCGCGCACGTTCTGGTCGGTCTGCCGCGGGTCGATGCCCAACGAGATGGCCACGTCCACGCTCTCGTCGAAACCGGCCGTGGCCGTCTCCTTCACCGCCACGAGCGCCTCGGCCACCGGCATCGCCGGCGGTCGGGTCAAGCCCGTGACAAGGGTCCGATACCGCTTGCTCCGCTTAGCCACCATCGCCTCCCGGCGTCTCGCCCTCGACGTCCACGCCCATTTGCCGGCAAGTGCCGGCGATGATCCGCATGGCCGCCTCCACGTCGTCGGTGTTCAGGTCGGGCAGCTTCACCGTGGCGATCTGGCGGAGTTGATCGAGGGAAAGGGTGCCCTTCTTGTCCAGTTTGGACGACGCGCTGCCGGCGGCCAGGCCGAGCGCCTTTTTGATCAGCACGGCGGCGGGCGGGGTCTTCAGCTCGAAGTTGTAGCTGCGGTCGCCGAAGATCGTGACCCGCGCCGGCACGATCGTCCCGGCCTCCCACTCGCGCACCGAGCGCTCGTTGTACTCTTTGATGAACAGCGGCAGGTTGATGCCGTAGGCGCCCAGCGACGGTCCCACGGGCGGACCGGGTGCGGCCTTGCCCGCCGGGATCTGGATGGTCACCTCGGCCACGATCTTCTTGGCCAACGCTTACTCCTCGCGCTCGACCTCGGTGAACTTCAGCTCCACCGGGGTGTCGCGGCCAAAGATGTTGATCATCACCCGCACGGTCTCACGGCTGAGGTTGACCTCATCGATCCGGCCGGTGAACTCCGCGAACGGCCCGCTGATGATGCGGACCACCTCATTCTCGGACCACCCGGAGGTGGTGACCTCTTCGGGCTTGGCCCGGATGCGCAGGAGGCTCTGCTCCTCTTCGCTCGAGAGCGGGGCCGGGTCGCCGCCCGCGCCCATGAACCCGGTCACCCCGGCCGTGTTCTGCACCAGCCGCTGGCTGGAATCGTTGAGGTCCATGCGGACGAAGATGTAGCCGGGGAAGAGCTTGCGCTTGATCACCCGCTTGCGCCCGCTCACACTGGTGACTTCGTCCTCGGTGGGGATCAGGAAGTCGGAAAAGCTCTCGCGGATGCCCTGGGCCTCGGACATGCGCTCGATCAGGATCGCGACCTTGTTCTCCTGACCCGTGAAGGTATGCACCGCGAACCACCTGTGTGCCATCGTGTTCTCCGGTGCCTCTACGAGTGGTACAAGCCGAACAGCTTGAACAGCCAGCCCACCACCACGTCCAGGAGCGCCACGTAGCAGCCCACCCCGACGATGGTGAAGACCACCACCAGGGTCAGGTTCCACGTGTCGGCCAAAGAGGGCCACTTCACCTTGGTCAGCTCGAGCCGCACCTCCCGGAGAAACTCCCTCGGGCGGCGGAGCATCGTGAACGCTG
>JACPDV010000761.1 GCA_016183835.1 Armatimonadota bacterium | reverse complement strand
GGCCCGGCGAGGGCAGCGCGTCGCGGTCGTCGGGCTTGGCCCGGCGCAGCCGCTCCACGTACGGCAGGACCACCCGGTGCCAGACGCGGGAGTGCTCGCTGCCCTCCGGCGCCGCCCACGACCAGGTGCTCTGATTGCCCGGCGGCGCCGGCGTGCTGTTGGGCGGCCACCAGCAGAAGAAGGCGATGGGCACGCCGTAGCGCCGGCAGATCGCGAGCTGGTCGTCCCAGACCCTGTCCCAGCCGGCGAACTCCTTCCATCCCGGCGCGGCCCAGGCGATGTGCACCAGCGGCTTGTCGAGCAGCGTGTAGCGGCGCACCAGGTCCTCGAAGCGCTCACGCGGCTGGCAGTACTCGTCGATCAGCCAGCCGTCCGCGGGGAGCAGCGGCCAGCCGAAGCCCGGCACGCCGGCACCCGGTGAGTACCACTGGTAGACCGGCAGCGCGGGGTACTTCGCCTTCACCAGCCCGTACAGCTCGGTTAGCATCGGCCCGTGGCCGTTCCAGTAGATGTTCTCTTCCGACAGCGTGATGGCGTACACCCGCTCGAGCGGCAGCTTGCCGAGGAAGCGGTCGAGGAGCGCCAGGTAGTCGGCGGCGGGCCTGGCTTGCTCGTCGGACTTCTCGTAGAGGAAGACGTCGAGGATCACGCGTTTGTGGTTGGCCGTCAGCCGTTCGACGCGCGTGCGGAGCTCGGCGGGATCGGTGGCGGCGGAGACCTGCTCGATGCTGAAGGCGAAGGGCGTGTCGCCGTACTGGTAGCCGTGGGCGGTGCCGACGTACAGGCCGGCGTCGCGGGCGGTGAGCCGCTGCCCGTCGTCGGCATGCGCGACGCCGGCGACGGCCAGCAGGACCACAAGGCCGACGGCCCTTGCCACGGCTACACGCCGAACCAGTCTTTGCAGTTCGGCATGCACCAGAAGCGGACGATCGTGAGGTTGATCAACGACAGATACGGGATGCGATGGACGAAGATCGCCAGGCCGAATCCGCCCAGCAGCGCGAGGATCTGCAGCACGAGGTAGATCCAGTAGGCGGCGGGACTGCGCTTGAGGATGCCGATGAAGAGCCCCAGCGAGAGCAGCCACGTGACGCCTGCGACGGCAAGTACGAAGTTGGCGATGCCCGCCTGCGGCGGGACGCCCATCGCAGCCGCAAAGCCGAGCATCGCGCCGCGCATCGCCACGGCGAGGACCGGGATGGCCAACAGCGACAGGCCGATCAGGACCAGCACCACCACCACGATCCCGGGCACCGCACCGGAATGGCGCTCGTGCACCCGCTCGTGCATCTGCTCGCCCGCGGGGCGGTGCAGCGTGGGCACCGGCGGCGCGGTCCCGAGCGGCTGGTGGCACCACTCGCATTCCATCCCCTCATGGGTCTTCATGCCGCAATGGCGGCACTCGACCATCGGCCCGGCCCGCTCGTGGCCGGCGGCCTCGGCGAGCGTGGGCGCGGCGGGCCGCCTCACCTCCGCGGGCCGGGCCGGAGCAGCCTGCGCCGCCGGTTTGGCCGGCACCTGCATCAACTCACCGCAGCGGCACTTGCCGCTCTGGCCGGCCTTGTCGTCCGGCACCTGGTAGACCGCTCCGCAGTGCGCGCACCGCACCTGGATGGCCATGGTAACTCTCCCCTGGTGGCTGCCCCGGTGGGCGCCGCCCCCGACGCGTCGTGCACTTCCGTGCGACGTGGCTCTTCACCGTTTGGCGCGACGACTCCTCCTGCGGTTCCGCAACCTGCCAGAAGCGTAGGGTCCGCTCTTGCGGACGCGGTTGCACATCGGGCCGGCGCGTGTGGGGCGGGCGCCCTCGCCTGCCGCATCTTCACCAGGCCGCTCCCAGGCGGATCGCGGGCGAGGGCGCCCGCGCCACAATGGGCTGGCTGGAGGCATCCGAACACATCCTCCTGCGGACGGGTCTGAGGACCCGGCCGGACGCGTCCGCAGTAGCGGGCCCTACGACCGCGCTAGTTCCACGACCGACCACAGCTCCAGCCCGGGCACCGTCACGGTGACGCCGGCCGGGCTATCGTGGACCGGCAGCGACCGATCTGCCATGCCCGGCGTGTGGAGCACCGCCCGGCTCGGCCGGCCCGCGGGGAACAGCTCCCCCGCGAGATGCAGGCGGAACGCCGGCCGTGGCCGCATCGCGTCAGCGACCGCGTCGTAGTCACGGTTGAGCAGATGCACCACGAGCGGCGCGGACGGATCGCCCGGCACCCGTCGCGGCAGCGCCCACACCCGCTCGGCGCCCTCGATGCGCACCCATGGCCGGATCCGCGCGAGTACCGCGGTAGCGTCGGTCCAGTCCACCACCTGGCCGGCCTCGCGCCGCGCGGCGAGCCGCGCCGCCTGCACGCCCACCAAACGGTCCGGCTGCGGCGCGACGATCAGCGGATGCCGGCCGAGCTCGGCGTCGGTCAGCTCGTGCCGGAGCGTCCGGTCGCCGGCCACCACCAGCGCGTTCGGCACCCCGGCGTCGCGCAGCGCGCGGCAGGCCTCGCGCACCTCCCAGTGGTTCTCGTCGCACGCGCGGCTGCTGTACAGCACGCCCACCTGCGCCACCGCCTCGCAGCCGTCGAACAGCCGGGCGTTGGCGTCGATGAACGTGGTCAGCGGCTCGTAGGTCGCGATCGGCGTGTCGTACCAGTGCGTGCCCGCCTCCGGCGTGAAGCACCACTTGCGCTGCGCGTACATGAAGTACTGGCCGAAGGCATAGGCCTGCGCGATCCAGAGCCGCACCCGGACGACGCTCTTCGCCGCCGACACGGCCGACCAGTCCTCGCCGGTGGCGGTGGCAAAGACCGGCTTGCCGAGCGCCTCGCCGAGCTGGTACACGAGCGGCGGGAGCGTGTCTTCCCGGCCGACGTGCTGCACCTCGTTGGCGAAGTAGTCGGCGAGGTGGGCGTCGAGGAGCTGCGGCGGCGACAGGTTGTAGGCGTTGGTACCCACGGGCACCGGCCGGCCGGCGGTCTGCGCGGCGAGGTCCGCCAGCTCGCGGACGAAGCCGGTCGCCGCGTCGCGCTGGAAGAGCACGAAGTCGATGAACAGCGGCACCTTGCCGGTCCACCGGTCGCGGACGAACGCCTCGCGCGTGGTGTAGCCGGCCTGGCGGAGCAGCACCCGGTAGTCGAACGTCTCCGGGTCGGCCACTCCGCGCCGGTGCAGCTCGTCGGCGCCGGAGTGCGCCCGCAGCCACCCGCGGAAGCCCGCCACGCAGTGGTCGCAGAGGCAGCCGCCGAGGTACTCGGTGGCCGACGAGCCGGCATGATCGTCCAGGTGCACCAGGTTGGCACCGGCCTGGAGACCGTCCACCAGGCGCTGTCGGAGCATCTGGCGGAAGAGGGGGTGGTTGGTGCAGCCCCACCAGGTGGGCGTGCCCTCGTAAGTCTCCCTGGCCCAGGGCGGGATGATCCGGCCGCCGGCGATGTCGACGCACACGGCGTCCTGCAGCTCGGGCCGCTCGTGCAGCCACCGCGCGTTGGCGGTGAGCATCTCCAGGTTGGTGGCCACCAGCGGGATGCCGTGGTCGTGGAAGTGGGCGGTGCGCCCGCGCACCCCGGCGAGACCCTCGAGCGAGTACGCCGGATCCTCGCCCCAGACCACGAGCGCCGGGTGCAGCGGCGCGAAGTCGGCGGCGTTGCCGAACCACCACTCGGGCATCAACGCCACGTCGGAGTGGTGGAGGAGCTGCCGCAGCACCGGGTTGCCCACTTCGGCCGGGGCCGGGCCGGCCGCGAGCAAGGCCAAGCCGATGGCGCCCACCGCCACGTGCTTCATGCCGCCGAGCGTAGCCCGGTCCGCCGGGCCGGGTCAAGCCGCGAGGAGGATCCGCAGGGCGAAGTCAAAGTCGCGCCGGTCCCATGCTGTAGGCACCCCCTCCTTGCCAAGGAGGGGGGGCCGGATCGCGCTGCCGACTTTGACTTTGACTTCGCCCTGGAGGATCCGCCGGGCGGCCACGTCAATCCGGGGCGTGGAGGGCCCACCCATGCGCGCCGTGCTCCCCCTGCTCCCGCTGCTCCTGGCCGCCAACGCCCGGACCGAGGACCTGCCGGCCTTCGGTTATCCCGACTCCGCCGCCGCCCAGGAGCACTGGCAGCCGATGGCCGGCAGCCCGCCGGTCCGCGCCGAGACCCTCGCCGACGGCTCGACCTGCCTGGTGCTCGAGGCCGTCTACGCCAAGGAGGGCGAGCGCTGCGGCTGGGACTGGCACGCGCCCCTCGACCTCTCACAGGCCGGGCGCGTCGCCTTCGAGGTGAGTTGCGACCGCCCCGGTCTGGTGCGCACCATCGGCATGTACTTCGGCACCGCCAACGGCTGGTACCCCACGTACTGGTTGGCGCCTCGGGAGAGCTGGGGGTTGCGGAGCTTCGGCCTGGAGCGGTTCGGCCGGGAGGGCGAGCCGGACGGCTGGGACAAGGTCACCACCTTCCGGTTTTCGGCTTGGGGCGCGGCGCCCGGGAAGTGCACCTTCCGCCTGCGGCGGATGCGCACCCTCTCGCCCGACCCGGCCGAGAACCTGCTCCGCAACGGCAGTTTCGAGGTGCCCGGCGTGGGCGTGCCTTACGGCTGGGGCAGCGGCCACTGGGGCGTGGGCGACCTGCCCTGGGCCGCCGACATGGACCTCTGGCGCAGGCACTTCCACCTCGATGCCACGGTGGCCCACGACGGCAAGGCCAGCCTCTGTCTCGACAACAAGACCGATCTGCCGCTCCTCCGCGCCGTCTCGGTCTGGCTTGCGCCGCCGTGGGGCAAGGCGCAGCAGGACGTGCCGAAGTACACCCTCTCGGCCTGGCTCCGCTCCGACCAGGAGAGGCTGCCGGTCATGCTCGGCGCGGTGAAGGTCGAGGTCGGGCGGGATTGGGTGCAGGGCGTGGCGCGCGGCGTGGCGTTCGCCGGCGGAGCCGCGGTGACCATCGCCCCGCAGGCTCCGGGCAAGCTGTGGATCGACGCGGTCCAAGTGCAGCGCTGCCCGGAGCCCACCCCGGAGTTCCACCCGCAACCCGACGACGAGGCGCTGAATGTGTGCGAGGCCGACGTGGACTGGTCACCGCCACGCCGCACCGCCGAGGTCGCCGCCGGGCGGACGGTCACCGGTCCCACTCCGCCGGCACCGGTTCGCATCGACGAGCACGGCCGGTTCCTGGTGGGCGGCCGGCCGTACCTGATGCACTCCTTCGGCCTCGAGTTCGTGCGCAACCTGGACATCCTCGATCTCGTCGCGCGCTCCGGATTCGCGGATGTGTGCATCCAGGTGCAGCCGGGGGTGTCCCCGGCGGAGCTCCGGGGCTACCTCGACCGCTGTGAGCGGGTGGGCCTGCGGCTGATCCCCTGGCTCGACGGCCGCATCCCGCGCGAGCAGTTCGGCGAGATGGTCCGCACGCTGAAGGACCACCCGGCGTTGCTCTGCTGGTACGTGATGGACGAGCCGTCGGGCGAGGCGGGGCTGGCCGAAGCGGCGGCGCGGCTGAGGCTGTGCAAGGAGCTGGACCCGGGTCATCCGGCCTTCATCAACTACCTCTCCGACCGGCTGACCCAGCAGGCCGGCGACCTCTTCAGCACCGACGTCTACCCCATCCCGCACGGTCGGCCAACGGACGCCATCCAGTCGGTGGCCACGATGAAGACGGCGGCGGACAAGCGCCACGCGCCGGTCTGGATGTGGCTGCAGGGCACAGGCTACGCCTACTGGATGGACCGCGAGCCCACGCCGCGCGAGCTGTCGTGCATGGTCTACGGATCGCTGATCGCCGGCGCGCGAGGGATCTACTGGTTCGCGCAGGTGCCGCGGACGAAGGAGTGCTTCGCCGAGATGCGCGCCCTGTGCGTGGAGCTGGACACGCTCGCACCCGTGCTGGGAAGCCTCGACCCGGCGCCGGCGACGACCTGCGACGCTGCCAGCGTGATGTGCCGGGCGTACCGGGAGGACGGGCGGACGTGGGTGCTGGCGGTGAACACCACCGGCAACCCGGTCGCGGCCGGATTCGCGCTGGCAGGCGCGGCGGGTGACGTGGCGGTGGTGTTCGAAGGCCGGCGCGTGCCGGCGCAGGCGGGCGCCTGGCGCGACGAGCTCGGCCCGTACGAGCGGCACGTGTACCGTCTGGCGGGGCAGTAGGCCGGGCCTCAGTGCCCCTCCGCGCTCCTTCTCACCCGCGAGAGATGGTCCTGGATGCCCTCCTTGGCGTCGCGGTCGTCGGTCAGTTTGACCGCCAGCTCGAGGGCCTCGAGCGCTTTGGGCCAGTTCTCGACCAGGGCGTACGCCATGCCCAGCGTGGCCAGGATGGCCGCGTCCTCGTGCTTCGTCAGCGCGTCGGCGCGCAGCGCGAGCTCCACCGCCGCCTTGGCCAGGGCCGCGGTGGGCTGCACGGTGATCCGGGACTCGGGATCGGCCACCCACCAGGCCATGCCGTTGAGCTGCCCCGGGTCTTCCTTCAGCAGCCCGTCGGCGAGCTTGAGCCCGTACGCCGCCGCGCCGTCCTGGTCGTACACCGAGAGGAAGACAAAGAGCTGTGCGCCGAACTCCTCTTCCGCTCCGGGGTCCTTGGCGAACCAGTCTTTCAGGATCTTGGCCATCGCCTTGGGGTCATTGGCGGCCTGCTCCAACTGCTCCATCACCACGCGCTTCGCCGCCTCGCGCTTGGCCTCGGCCTCGGCCTTCTCGCGAGCCGCCTTCAGATCCCACGTCCCCGCCACCACCTTGGCCAGCACCGGGTCCATCGCCATCGGATGGCCGATCCAGGCCACCTTGGCGTCGCCGTTGACCACGAACGCGCACGGGATGCCGTCCTGACCCGCCGCTTCCATCCAGGTCTTGGCCATCTTCCCGGCGTCGTCGAGGGCCACGCGATAGTCCATCTTGTCGCCCATCTCGGCCACGAACGGCCGCGGGGCGTTAGCGTCCCGCTCCCACACGTTGGCCCCGATGAAGACCACGTCCTTGTACTTGTGAGCCAGCTCGGTCAGGTGCGGGATCGACTGCCGGCACGGCCCGCACCAGGTGGCCCAGAACTCGATCACGTAGATCGTGCCGTGGGCGAACTCGCGCACCGGCTCGCCCTTGATGAACTCGCCCACCGCCAGCTTGGGCGCGGGGTCGCCGATCGTCACGTCCGCCGCCCGCCCCGCGGTTGCCAGCCCGAGTGCCGCCGTCAGATACAGCAGCGCCGCTCTCGCCTCGCCTCTCGTTGCCATTGCCGGACCCTCCTTGTCGTGCAGCAGCCAGGGCACTACGTCCGTGGAGCTGCCCATGCCGGAGGGTTTCGCGAGCAGTGACCGATCCCCTGCGCGAGGTTACCGCAGTTCGGCCATCGTCCAGACGGCCGGTGTGGCACTGATAGTCCGCTGCCAGTGAGCCTGAGACCGCCTGGTCACACCGCGTCGGGGGTCTCCACACGTCCTTCCTGGCGGACAAGCGGACACTGGCAGTGGACTGCCAGTGCCACACGGTGCCGCCGTGGCAGTGTCGCAGCATGCCCACCCGACGTTGTATACTGGAGTCAATGTGGCGACGCCCGAGGTCCACCCATGCCCGAGCCAAGCGTGACCATCCCCGCCGAGTGGGCGGAGGAGCTGGAGCCCTACCGCGACCGGCTGGCTGAGCTACTGCTGCTGGGTCTGTCGCAGATGCGGCGGCAGGAGGCCCTGCTGCTCTATCGGCGAGGCGTGGTGTCCTTCGGCCGGGCGGCGGAGATGGCCCGGATGCCGGAGCCGGAGCTGTCCAGGTACGCCGCGGCGCTGGGCGTGGCACCGCGCTACGAGGAGCGGATGGTGGGGGAGGAGCTGGCCTGACGCGCTCCAACAATGCCCCGCACGCGAGTGCGGCACACGGTGCCGGGGCAGCCGCCGGAGACGTTGGCCATGATTGGACCGCTTCTGGAAGAAGTCGAGCAGCTCCGCAACGTCATGAAGGAGCACCACTCGCACCTGGCCACCAGCGAAGCAGCCACTCGTTATGCGTTGATAGATCGTGTGTTGAGATTGCTCGGTTGGGATGTCCACGACGCGGATGCCGTGATTCCG
>JACPDV010000754.1 GCA_016183835.1 Armatimonadota bacterium | reverse complement strand
GGCTACTGGTACAACGGCACTGGCTGGGGGCAGTCGGGCGTGGGCTGGACCGGCGGTGGACCCGACTGGCCGAGCACGTTCCGCAAGGTGTTTCGCGTGGCGGATCTGATGCGCTACGTGGGCGCGGACGTCTACCACCGCGATTGGGGCTGGTGGGACCGCGCCGGCGACTGGAACGGACCGGACTTCCGCTCGACCGGTGACTACCTGCGCAAGCACGGCATGGGGCAGCTCATCTACGCCTTCATCTACACGGTGGACGGCCAGTCGCAGGTCGCGCGCGAGCACCCCGACTGGCTGATCGGCGGCACGCTGGATATGTCTAATCCCGCGGTGACAGCGTACCTCCAGGCTCAGCTCGACGGCTTCGCCCAGCGCTGGGGCGACTTCGAGTGGCGCAACGACAGCACGCCCACCTGTCCGCGCGGCGCCGACGACACGCCGCTCCTGGGGCAGGACCAGGGCTTCCGGCAGGTGATCCGCGGCTTCCTCGACCAGCACCCGCACTGCGCCTTCCAGGCGGTCAACGGCGGCGGCAACAACGCCTCCTACGACTACGCCCGCTACGCGTCCACCGTCAGCTTCAGCGATGGTGCGGTGGGCGTGATCCGCAACTACTGGGCGGCGCTGATGCTGCCGCCCGACAAGACCAGCGACATCCCCGACATCTGGAACCCCGACCAGTACGACCCGGCGGTCTGGCGCGGGCTGCTCTGCATCAACTTCGACATGACCGGCGACACCCGGGACCCGGCCAAGCTGGAGGGCATCCGGCAGCTCATCGACATCTACCACTACTTGCACCAGCACGGGGTGGTGGGCCGCTGGGTGCGCGTCTACCGGCCGTTGGTAGAGGGCGACGACCCGACCATGTACTTCCAGCGCCTCAGCGGCGACCGGCGGCGCGGGATCATCATCCCCAAACACCCCGCGCCCGGGCCGGTGGTGATCCGGCCCAAGGGGCTGCTGCCGGACGAGGAGTACAGCGTAGCGTTCCAGGAGTCGCCGGCGCAGGAGACGCGGCGCGGCGCCGAGCTGATGGGCTCGGGGATCCTGATCGAGAAGATGCCGCCCGGCGAGCTGATCTACCTCAACCTGCCGTTCCACCCGGGCAACCGGCTTGACCACACCGCGCCCGCGCCGCCGACGAAGGTCGCCCAGCGCGCCGGCCGCAACATGGGCTACCCGGGTGTGGAGCTGTCGTGGACGGCGGGCACCGATGACCAGTGGGTCTCCGGCTACGAGGTGCTCCGCGGCGGCGCCGCGATCGACCGGGTCTCCCACGGCACGTTCTACTTCGACCACTCGGCCGGTGCGGACCCGGCGGCGGAGTACGCCGTGCGCACGGTGGACGGCGCCGGGAACGTCTCGCGGCCGGTTGTGGCCCGCGGCGCCGCCGGCAAGCCCGCGCGCGTCTTCGACGACGGCGACCTGGAGCTGGCCGGCGAGTGGCGCCGCGAGACCGACCTGCAGCCGGCGCACCTCGGCACGCTGTCGAGCAGCGACCGGCCGGGTGCCACGGCGCGGGTGAGCTTCGAGGGCCGGCGCGTGCTGCTCTTCGTCAAGCTCGGCGCGGACGGGGGACAGGCCGAGGTGCGACTCGACGACGGCCCCGCGGAGATGGTGGACTGCTACTCCGCCGACGACATCTGGGGAGTCTGTGCGTACGAGAAGCAAGGGCTGGCCGCGGGTCGTCACACGCTCACGGTGACGGTGCTGGGGAAGCACGGAGCGCGGTCCAAGGGCGACTTCGTCGGGTTGGACGGCGTGCGCGCGGAGTAGTCCGCTGGAGCGCGCTGCGGCTCAGGGGCCGGAGCCGGGAGCGAGCATGACCACCAAGGGCTCGGCGACCCACCACGTCCGCCAGCCCAGGGCGCGCAACATGTCCTCGAGGGGCTCGCCGCGAGCCGCCACGGCGCAGTTGGCGTGATAGTGCTCCACCACCTGCGCCACCTCCTCCGCGGCGGCCCCCGGTGGCGACATGACCGTCGGGCGCGCCGACAGCGAGACCATCATGGCCGGGTTGGCATCGGTCAGCAGGATGGTGCCGGGCGCCGACCTCCGACGCACTTCGGCGGCGACATCCCGCATGGCCAGCCGCCCGACCTCCACGCCGGCGTTGAGCGAGGTCTGCTCCTTCGGTCCCCGGTAGGCATCGAAGGCGGCGGCCGGGAGGATGAAGAGCGTCAGCAGGATCGCCACGGCGCGGCCCCCGCCCAGCCGCCGCGCCAGGCCGTGCCAGGCCCGCCAGCCGTAGATCACGATCAACGGGTAGACCGGGAAGAAGTACCTCGGCTGGCCGGGCATGTTGAGCACGGCGATCGCCACGAGGAGGCTGAAGATCAGCGCCACGGCGAACCAGGACGCCCACTCGCGGCGCCGCACGGCGAGCATCGCCAGCGCCGGGAGCCCCCACAGGCTCTGGTACAGGAACTGCGACGGCACCACCACGGGCGCCGATCCGGCGCTATAGATGCTGCCCACGAAGAGCATGTCGCAGCCCCACAGGAGGTAGCGACCCAGCATGCCCGCCACCACGGGCAAAGGCAGGCCATAGCGGTCGGCCATGGTGGGCAGCGGGCGGTTCCACCAGAAGCCGTAGGCTTGCGACACGCTCATGTCGGGCCGGCCGACGCACGCGCCCATGTACTGGTAGACCGAGTACATGGGGCTGCCGAAGACGAGCCGGTTGCGGACCCACCAGGGGAGCTGGAGCACCACGGCGCCCGACTCGAGGAGCAGCATCTCCCGGCTGAACAGCGCCCGCCAGGAGCGTTTGCGCAGGGCATGGAGCAACGGCAGCAGCGGCATCAGCCAGAGCGCGACGGCACGGGTGAGCACCGCCAGGCCAATGAACGCGCCGGCGAGCAATGCCGCCCACGGGCCGTCGTCGGTGCGGAGGAACCAGTAGAGCGCCAGCACGACCAAGAGGGTGAACGGCAGGTCGGTCATGGGCCGCTGTGACGTGACGAAGAGAGCCGGGTGGAGGAGGATGATGACCGCGCTGCCCAGCGCGACTTCCCAGCGCATTCCGAGGCGCAGAGCGAGCGCCCGCGTGGCCAGCGGCAGGCCGATCGTGCCGCACAGGATCGCCGGCGCGCAGTAGGCCAGGTAGGTCTTGCCCCAGAGCCAGATGAACGGCACCATGCTCAGCGGATAGAGCGGCGCGATCCAGTCCTCGGGGCGGCCCGCCACGGTGGGGTAGGGGCGGAGGTGGAAGCGCACGTAGTCGACCACGAAGCCGCGCCCGGCGGCCAGGCTGTCCGCGAGCGCCGTGTAGTACCACGGGTCGGCGCCGGTCCACCGGTTGCTGGCGCCCGCCCAGTAGAGCCGGAGCAGCGCCACGGCCAGCAGCAGAGAGGCGAAGGCGCCGTAGAGCCGCCAGCCCTCGGGCGGGGTACGGTCCGTGCCCCCGGCCTGCGCCTGTCCGGTCACCGCTTCCGCCATCCGGCTCACCTCGAGGTCGCGCGGGCCTCTGCACCGCGTGTCATGCGTCGTCGGCCGGACGGTCGAGCGTGATCAGCACGGCATAGAGCTGGTGCCGGATCTGGGCGAGCTGCTCGGCCTGGAAACCGAGCAGAGCGGTGAACATCGCGATGCCGAGCAGCAGCAAGGCGCCCACCGGGAACCCCCCGTGGACCGTGTAGAGGCGGTTGATGCCCCACCCGAGACCCACCGCGCCGATCAGCAGCGCCAGCGGCCCGAGAACCCGGGCCGGGTGGAACATCATGATGGTGCGGCCGATCACCGCCAGGTGAGTCAGCCCGTCGCGTAGCGGCCGGATATGGGAGCTGCCGTGGGACCGTGCCCGCACGGCGATGGGCTCGAACTTCATCCAGCAGCCGGTGGCCAGGAACGAGAGCTTGGAGGAGATGGAGAACGTCATATCGTCCGGCAGAGCGGTGGCGAAGGCCCGCATCAGCCGCGTCCGGAAGACCTGGAAGCCGCTGTTCACGTCCACCAAGGGGCGGCGCATCGTGTAGCTGGCCAAACCGGACATGACGCGGTTGGCCAGGTTGCGGATCAGGGTGGTCTCGGACGACTGGCTGCGCGCCCCGACCACCAGGTCGTAGCCGCCCATGCCGCCGACCAGCCGGTCGATGTCCTGCGGGTCGTGCTGGCCGTCCGCATCGATCACGGCGGTGACCTGGCCCAGGGCGTGCCGCACGCCGGTCTTGATGGCGGCGCCGTACCCGCGGTTCTGGAGGTGCTGCACGAGGCGCACTCGCGGGTGCTCGCGAACGACCTCGCCGGTATTGTCCGAGGAGCCGTCGTCGACCACGAGGAGCTCGACGCTGTCGTCGGCGCCGTACTGGGCCACCAGGTTCGCCAGCACCGCCGGGAGGTTCCCCGCCTCGTTGTACGCCGGAATCAGGATGGTAAGACGCTTGTGCTCGGTCACCTGGCCAAGCTCTCCCCGCTCGCCAGAGCGAGCGCGGCCACAGGCCGAGCGCATTCTAGCACCGAGACGAGGCGCGGGTCAAACCCGGCCGACTCGGCTCAACCCGTCCGGATTGACCACCGCGATTCGCGGTGTTATCCTGCGGATTCGGTGGCAGGCGGCGGCGGAGTAGCTCATCGATGCAGCGCGCGTGGAGGTTGGACGTCCTGCGCGGCCTCGCCGTCCTCTTCGTCGTCCTGTTCCACTGCAACGAAAAGTGGTATGCCGGCTCCTCGCTCCGCTTCCTCATCAAGCCGTTCCACTACTTCGGGTGGTCGGGAGTCGACCTCTTCTTCGTCCTCAGCGGGTTCCTGATCTCCGGTCTGCTGTTCCGCGAGTACCAGCGCTACGGCTCGGTGTCCGTCACCCGGTTCCTGATCCGCCGCGGGTTCAAGATCTACCCGACCTACTACATCTGGTTCGCGGTGGTGAGCTGCGGCGCGTATCTCGCCCATGACCCGGTGACGCTGCGCGAGGTCTTCTACAACCTCATCTACTTCCAGGTCTACGCCCACGCCAACCGGTTCCCGCTGACATGGACATTGTGCATCGAGGAGCACTTCTATTTCATGATGGCCTTCGCGGCGGCCGCTGCGTTGGCCTGGCGGCGGCCCGGGCGCGATGCCTTCGACGGCCTGCCGGGGATTGCGGTGGCCCTCTCGCTGCTGCCGCTGGCCATGCGGGTCATCCGTGTGCTCAAGCATCCCGACGTGCCGCACTGGTCGGGCCAGATGCCCACCCACTTGCGCTACGACGAGCTGTTTGTCGGCGTGGTCCTCGGCTACTACCACGCCTTTCACCGTGAGCGCTTCATCGCGTTCGTGCGGCGGTGGCGCTACACTGTAGCACTCGTCAGCGTCGCCTTCCTGATCGTCCGGTTCGCCGACGTGCTGCCCACGGTGTGGTGGTACGGTCCGGGCTATGCGATGCTGGGCTGGGCCTACGGCGGCGTGGTGGCGCTGGTGGTCGCGGCACCGCCGCCCGCCGAGGGACCGCCGGCTCGGGTCTGGGGGTGGCTTGCGGCGATCGGGAAGATCTCGTACTCGATGTACCTGTTCGAGTACGTGCCCCTGGGCGTCCTCGCCGCGGTGTTCCCTCTGGCCGCCGTTCAGCAGCTCTCCGCTGAGGCGCGCGCCTGGCTGGTCGTCGTGACCTACCTCACCGGCACCTGGGCCATCAGCTACGCGGCGTGGTGGCTGATCGAGCGGCCGGCGCTCGCGCTGCGCGACCGGTGGTACCCCTCGCGCTCCAGCCCTCTCAATGCGCCGCCCGAGGCCCCGAGTGCAGCGCCGGCCGCCTGAGCCCCCTCACACGGTCGCGGCGACGGCCGGCTCGGCCGGCGTGGCCAGCTCCACCGGCGTCGGGAACAGCAGCTCCCGGGCCAGCGTCTCGAGGTTGGCGCCGAACTCGAATCGAGCCACCACGTGGGCGCGGCCCCGCTCACCCATGCGGCGGCGTGCGTCAGCCCCAAGCGCAGCCATCCGCCGCAGCGCAGCGCCGAGGCTGGCCGCTCTGGGCTCGACGACGAGCCCCGTCTCGCCGTCCTCGACGGCCTCCTTCACATCGCCCACGTCCGTCGCGATCACCGGCAAGCCCATCGCCGAGGCCTCGATCACACATCGCGGCAGACCTTCGTCGCGCGAAGAGAGCACGAACAGGTCGGCCGCCGCCAGGTAGCGAGGCACGTCGCGGTGCTGCACGAAGCCGGCGAAGGTGACGTGCTCGCCCAGGCCCAGGCGCGCCGTCTGCGCCTCCAGCTCGGCGCGCTGCGGCCCGTCGCCGACGAGGGCCAGTCTCAGCTCCGGCGCGACGGCGAGGGAGTCCGCCAGCGCTTGCAGCAGCAGGTCCAGGCCCTTGGTCGTGTTGAGCGTGCACACGGCCACGGCAACCAGGTGCTGGTCCCACCCCCACTCGGCGCGGAGCGCGGCGCGTTCGGCGCCGTGCAGGCCGGGCTCGAAGAGCGACATGTCGACGCGCATCGGCATGACGAGGATCCGCTCCGGCGGCACGCCATGCGCGGTCAGGTCGGGCACGAACCGGCCGGCGACGCTCCGGACCAGGTCGGCTTGTCGAGTGGTGTAAGCGCAGAGCTTCGCCTGCACCAGTCGCTGCACCCACGACCAGCGGACCGGGTTGAGGGCGAAGTAGTCGCCCAGCACCTGGACGACCATCGGGACGCCGAAGCGCCGCTTGGCCCACAGGGCGGCCAGGCCGCCGTCCAGGGCATCGCTCGTCCAGCAGACCGTGGGAGGCTGGAGACGGGTCAGCAGCCGCCGCACGTGGGCCAGGTACGACCAGTGCCCCCAGATGCCCGGCCGGGCCGGTGCACCGTGGATGTGGAGCGCGCCGAGGTGTTCCTCGTGTCCCTCCGACCGTGTCGACATGCCGACTACGTCGATCCGGTCGCAGTACCGGAGGAGCGCCTGGTACAAGGCATAGTTCAACTGGTCGTTGGCGAAGGGGTGCCGGAGCACGATCTTGCCGAACGACAGCAGCCGGGGCCTGGCCGGCGACCCGGGTGCTGGGCTGCCGGTGGAGCCGGGGAACAGCGTCGCGGCGTAGCGCTCGGCGACCAGCTCCGTGCGGTAGTACTGCACCCGTTCGAGCAAGGTCTCGGCCAGTCCGGCGCGAGCCGCTTCGTCGGTGAGCAAGTGAACCACCTTGGCCGTGAAGCCGGCGACATCGTCCTGCGGCACCAACGCCAAGGCATGGGTCTCGGGCGGCAGCACCACGTGGACGACGCCGACCTGCGTGGTGACCACGGCCGTGCCCGACGCCATGGCCTCGAGCATCACCCGCGGAAAGCCGTCGAGGCGGGACGGATGGACGAAGATGTCGGCCGCGGCGTACAGCGCCGGCAGGTCGTGGTTCGGCAGCTCGCCCAGGATAACCAACTGCTCCGGGTGGCTCGCCGCGTGCTCTCGCAGCGGCCCGCTGAGCGGTCCGTCGGGCCCGACCAGGACGAGGGTCACCTCGACGCCCGCGGCGTCGCAGCCGGCCAGCAAGGGCAGCAGGAAGTCGGCGCCCCGCTCGTGTCCCAGGCGGTGCACGAAGAGCAGCATGCGGCGGCCGTCGGGGATCCCCAGCCGCTGCCGCGTCGCGGCACGGGCCGTCTCGTCGGCCGGCGTGAACCGGGCCGGATCGATGTCGTTGTCCAGCAGGACGAACTTGTCCGCCGCCACCCCGTACTGCTCCTGGTAGTAGGGCTCGAACCCGGGGGCCGTGCCCACGAAGGTGGCATGCCGGAGCGCCCAGCGGCCGAGGATCTTACCCAGACGCTCGCGCCAGTCGACCGGCGGCAGGTTCATCCCGCAATTCCAGTAGATGGTCTCGACGCCGGCCGCCTCGGCCGCTGTCGCCATGATCCACGAGCCGCGCACGAACCACCGGCGGACGCCGGCGGCGGCGCGTCGTGACAGCAACCGGCGCAACTCCAGCCAGCGGGCCAGCTTCCCCTTCGCCGACAGCGTGTGGACGGCGCGGACGCCGGGCAGCTCGGGTGTGTCGCGGCAGTCCCAGATGGCGACCTCGATGTCCACCCAGCGGGAGAGCTGCTCGAGCAGGCGGGGGATGTGGGCATAGTGCGCAGCGGAGCGCGACTCGTAACGTGGGAGCACATAACCCAGGCAGGGACGCGCCGGCGCTGCGGGGCTCAACGGCATGGATGACCTCATCGGGGAGCGAGGCGAATCCTAGTGCAATGCACCAGGGGTGTCAAGGCAGGCCGGCCGCGCCAGGTGCGCCTGCGGCGTGGTACACTCCAGGCGTCGGGCAGCGTTGGCGCGACGGAGCACGCACGGGGCCGGCGGCCACGGCAAGGGAGGCGGTCTGAGTGAGCGTGTCTGATCCACCGCCCGCCGCGGCGTTCCGGAGAGCGGTCTTCATCGTGTTGGCCGTGGCGGCCGGAGTCCTGGCGGTCACGGCCCGCGGCTATCAGTTCCCGCATCGCAACCTGCGCGCTGAGCTGCTCTCGCTGGTGATCTGCCTGGCCCTCGGGGTGCGCTGGCTGTCCGCGCATGTCCGGCATCGGCGGCGGGACCTGCTGCGCCCCTGCCTCGGCATCTTCCTGGTGGCGTTCCTGATTCGTGTCGCGCTACTGCCAGCGACCCTGGCCGCCAATCTGAGCCTGAAGCCGGAGCTGGCGGGCTGGGTGGACGACGACAGCCTGAAGCACTCCTTCATCGTCCGGTCCACTCGGGTGCTGCTCGGGGCCTCCGACCCGGCCCTGGTGGACGACTTGCGGGCGTCCGGCCGGGGCGCGATGCCCCTCTTCCGCTGGGGCCGGAACGATCCCACCGACTGGACCAACCTGCTCCAGTACCGGGCCGTCCTGGCGCTCTTCACCTGTCTCACCGGGTACTCGGTGGTGGCCACCACGATCCCCATGTGCGCGCTCGCCGCGTGCTTCATTGCGCAGGCGTACCTGCTGCTGGTGCGCTTCGTCGATCCGCGCAGCGCACGTTGGCTCGCCGCCTGGATGTGTTTCGACCCGAGTCGCATCGCGCTTTCGCATGGCCTCTTCAAGGACTTCTGGTGCGGGATCTCCGTCTACTACGTGCTGGAGGTGGTGCTCCAGCGCTGCCACGCGGATCGCGGGGCGGCGGATCCGGACGAGGGCAAGGCGGCCTCGCTGCTGCTCGGCGCCGGGGTGCTGACGGGCGGACTCGTCTTCGCCATCGGCGGCACGGACTTGCTCAAGACCTCCATGATGTACGTCGCGCCGTCGTGGCTGCTGCTGGTCTGTGTCGTCCTGGCCGTCCTCGAGCGGCGCCGGCGCGACCCGCAGGCACCCGCGCTGACGAGCTGGCTGGTGGTGCCGGTGGCCTGCTTCTGGAGCCTGCTCGCCCGGCCGGAGTCAGTCGCCTTCCTGGGGCTGATGGTGTTCTACTACCTCGGGCGCCTTGCCTTCCAAACCCTCCGGCCGAAGGTGTGGACCATCGCCTACTTCATCTCGTTGACGGGCATCGCTTCCCTCACGTACCACAATCCCTACCATCACGTCTTGAACCGCTACGACGCCGGTCTGGTCGCCAACATCCTGGCCACGCCGATGCTCAAGCAGGCGATCGCCGGGTTCTACTCGTCGAACCTGATGGCCATGACGACGCTGCCGTTGGCCTTGGCCTGGCCGGTGATCGGCGGCCTGATGATCTGCGGCGCGGTGCTCTACGGCCTCGGACGCCTCCGCTTCGTGCCGGAGATCCTGGTCGCGGTGATGAGCTGGATGCTGATCCAGACGGCCACCGGCAACACCCTGATCTTCCGTTACCGGCTCCCCATGGACCCGTTCATGATCGCCTTCGCGATCGAGGCCTGTCGCGCGGTTCGCCGCCAGGGGCCGGCGGTCCGGCGGGCGATGCTGGGTCTCGCCTGCTTCGTGGCCACGACGCTCTACAGCTTCAACGGCCTGCTCATCCTGGACCTGGACATCCTCCACGAAAGGGCGCTCCCACGGCCGCTCCCGATCATCCTGCAGACCTACCTGCCGGGGGACCGCCAGGACTGCCAGTTCCCCCGCTCCAGCCAGGTTGACCAGCCCCTGGCGCGCAGATCCTGAGCCAAGCGGGGCGACCAGGTCAGCACCGCGGCGGTGCACCGGTAGTGGTCGATCACGCGGTAGAGATCCGCC
Organism: Armatimonadota bacterium; assembly: GCA_016183835.1. Classification (GTDB taxonomy): domain Bacteria; phylum Armatimonadota; class UBA10988; order UBA10988; family UBA10988; genus JACPDV01. The sequence continues at coordinate 397 of JACPDV010000754.1, read as the reverse complement.
GGGTCGTCATAGCGCGGCACACCCACCACCGGATGCCCGCTGTAGTAGCTTCCCACCGGTGGTGAGAAGTTCACCAGCAGGACCTGCCCGGCCGGCGCCAGGCGGGCGGTGTCACGGAGCAGCGCGATCCCATCCGCCGCCTGACCGGGGTCGACGTAGTCGGTCCAGCGGTCCCGGCGCATGCCGCCCACATCCATCACCAACGAGGCCAGGCAGAACACCGCCGCGGCCGCCACCACCGCCCGCGCGGCGGGCCGCGCCGGCAGTTCGTCCGCCAGTCCTCGACGCCGCGCCAGGCGGCGCACCAGATCGTGCAGGCCCCACCAGCCGGACGGGATGACCAGCACGTACACCGAGTAGAAGTAGCGCGCCCGGTGCGCGCTGAACATCACCGACG
>JACPDV010000129.1 GCA_016183835.1 Armatimonadota bacterium | reverse complement strand
TACTGCAGCCCGCTCTCATCGTCCATCAGCTCGGGGTTGTACTTGGCGTCGGTGAGCAGCCAGCAGTCGCTCTCGTGCACTCCGCGCCCCACCCGCCCGCGGAGCTGGTGGAGCTGCGCCAGGCCGAAGCGGTCGGCGTTGACGATCACCATCACCGTGGCGTTCGGCACGTCGATCCCCACTTCGATCACCGTGGTCGCCGCCAGCAGGTCCAGCTCGCCGGCGCGGAACGCCTCCATCACGCCGTCCTTCTCCGCCGACTTCAGCCGTCCGTGGATCAGCCCCACCCGGAACCCGCCGAAGTGCTCCGTCAGGTGCTCGGCCAGCTTGGTCGCCGCCTCCACATCCGCGAGCGAGTCCGATTCCTCCACCAGCGGGCAGACGAAGAAGGCCTGCCGCCCCTCGCGCAGACGCCCCTTGATCTGCCGGTAGAGCTGCGCCCGGTGGCCGAGCGGCACCCACTCGGTGCGGATCGGCTGCCGGCCGGGCGGCATCTCGTCGATGGTGCTCACGTCCAGATCGCCGTACACCGTCAGCGCCAGGGTGCGCGGGATGGGCGTGGCGGTCATCACCAGCACATCCGGCTGCTCGCCCTTCGCCGTGAGGAGCTGCCGCTGCTCCACGCCGAAGCGGTGCTGCTCGTCGATCACCACCAGGCCCAGCGCATCGAAGTCCACGCCCTGCTGGATCAGCGCGTGGGTGCCCACGGCGATCTGCGTGTCGCCCGAGCGCAGCCGCCCGCCGGTCTCGCGGCGCTGTTTCGCCCCGGCCCGCCCGCTGACCAGCTCGACGCTCACGCCCAACGGCTCGCAGTAGTGACGGATCACCCGGTGATGCTGCTCCGCCAGGATCTCGGTGGGCACCATCAGCGCCGCCTGGTAGCCGTCGTCCACCACGGTGAGCATGGCCGACAGCGCCACCAGCGTCTTGCCCGAGCCCACGTCGCCCTGCACCAAGCGGTTCATCGGCTGCCGCGAGGCCAGGTCTTCGCGGATCTCGCCGAGCACGCGGTCCTGCGCGGCGGTGAACTCGAAGGGGAGGAACGCGCGGAGCCGGCGGACCAGCTCGGAATCGGTGTGGAAGGCGATCCCCGGGGCACGATGGTCGTGCTCGTAGCGACGCTGGGCGAGGGCGGTCTGAAGCCCGAAGAACTCCTCGAAGACCAGTCGCCGCCGCGCCAGGTCGCGATCGACCTCGGACGAGGGGAAGTGGTACGAGCGCAGCGCCGCGGTCCGGCCGACGAGCGACAGGTCCTCACGCAGCGTGACGGGGAGCACCTCGGGCACCTGGTCGGCGTAGAGGTCGAGGGCGCCCTTCACCCAGCGCCGCATGGTGGTCTGCGGGATGCCCTCGGTGAGGGGGTAGAGCGGCACCCAGCGACCCGTGTGGAGGGTCTCGCCGGTGGCCTCGAGCGGCTCCCACGCCGGCTGCACGATCTGCCGCCGGCCGACCCGGTCGGTGGTCACGCGGCCGGAGAAGATCAGCGCCTGCCCCTCGCTGAGCTGCTCCTTGACCCACGGTTGATTGAACCACACCAGGTTGAGGCTGCCGGTCTCGTCGGTGACCCAGGCCTTGGTCAGGCTGAGCGACGGCCGCGGACGGCGCTCCTCCACCTGCCGCACACGGCCCTGGAAGGTGGCCATCTCGTTCAGCGGCGCGTGGGCGATCTTGGCCATCAGCGAGCGGTCCTCGTGCCTGCGCGGGAAGTGGAAGAGCAGGTCGCCCACCGTCTCGATCCGCAGCCGGGCGAGGAGCCGCGCGCGTTGCGGGCCGACGCCCTTGAGGTACTGCACGGGGCTGTGCAGCTCGCCGGGCGGGCGCTCGCGCGGCTCGGGCGGCACGGCCACCGGCTCGAGCCGGACGGCCGGCCGCGGCTGGGCGGGTGCGGTGCCGAGGAGGTGGTCGAGCCGCCGCTTGGCCTCCTTGAGCCGCTGCTCGCGGGTGGGGAAGTCGAGCGTCAGGTACTCCTCGAAGATCGCCTGGAGGCGCTCGAGGTGGGGCACGGCGGGATGGTCGTCGGGCGCGGCGGTACGCGCGACCTCGATCAGGTGGAGCATGTGCCGGTCGAACCCGCCCACCACCGCGGCGTTCAGGCAGCCGGTCTTGTACTCCACCCGGAGCGGTCCGACGAGGTCGTCGAGAAGGCGCTCGACGTCACCCATCGCCCCGCTCCCGGACGGCCAGGATAACGTGGTACCCGCCGCCGCGGTCGGCGGTGGTGACCGGGCCCACCAGCGCAGCGAGGCGCTTCTCGAGCGAGCCGAGGCCGACGTGCTTGTTGCCCACCAGCCAGAACCGGCCGCCCGGCACGAGACACGCGGCGGCGGCTTCGAGCAACGGCTGCACCACCTTCCAGCCGGCCTTCATCGGCGGGTTGCAGACCACCACGTCCCGCGGGCCTACGTCTTCCGCCGTGAAGCTGCCCACGGCGAGGACGCGCACGTTGTCGAGCAGGTTGAGCCGGGCGTTCTGCTCGCACAGGGCGGCGGCGCGGCGGTTGACCTCCACCAAGGTGGCGGTCCCGTCCGGCGCGGCGAGGCGGGCGGCGACGAGCCCCACCGGCCCGTAGCCGGCGCCCAGGTCGAGCACCCGGTCGCCCGGCCGTACGTCCATGGCCTCGATCAGCAGCCGGCTTCCGGGATCGATGTGGTCGGGTGAGAAGACGCCGTTGTCCACCACGAACCGCCATTCGCGCCCGCGCAGCCGGGCGATCAGCTCGCGCGGTTGCGACGGGGAGCTCGGGTCCTCGGTGAAGTAATGGTCGTCGGGCATGACGCGGGGATTATAGCATCCGCGGCTCGCCGGCGCCTCGGCGCCGCCGAGCCGGCACCCCCTCCTTGCCAAGGAGGGGGNNNNAGTCGAGCGAGCGAAGAGAGCAACCTGGCCTTCCAGATGCCGATCGGCCCGCCACAGGTGACCTTGCGCGGCCGGCTGGATGCGCTCCATCGGGTCGTGAAGTGCCGGATGGTGAGCAACGGACTGGACCTCCCCCTGCCCCCTCCTTGGCAAGGAGGGGGTAGTGAGACGTGCTGTCACGACCGGCCACGCCGGCTTGACGGCCCACCAACCCCGATCGTACACTCCGGCCGGAGAACCCCATGGCCGGTCAGGGCACCGTGCTGCGCGTGGCGTTGGCGGGTCCACAGCCCGTCGAGGCGTTCAACCTCACGTCTCCCGGCGCCCGCCTGCGCGGCACCGTGGTCCCCTCCGACGGCGGCGGACTGAGCAGCCTGACGCTCGACGGCTGGGGCGAGCTGCTCTATCGGGCCAACCAGCTCGAGCCCCCGCCGGCCGGCGAGTGGAGCGGGCGCGCGCCGCTCCTGTGGCCCGCTGTGGGGCGCAACTTCACCCCGCAGGCGCTCCTCGCCGAGACCCCCGCCTGCTGCTTCGAGCACGACCGCGTGGTCTACGACCTACCCATCCACGGCTTCGCCCGCCACCGCGCCTGGCGGCCGGTGGCCCACCGCGGCGACCTGCGCCACGCCGCCGTGACCCTCGAGCTGGCCGACGACGACGACACCCGCGCCGTCTATCCCTGGCGCTTCTGCCTGCGCATGCCCCACGCGCTCAGCGACACCGCCTACGAGTGCACCGTGGAGGTGGAATCCAGCGAAGCGCTCTGGTTCTGCATCGGCAACCATCTCACCCTCGCCCTGCCGGCCGACCGGTTCGACCGGGTCACCTGCGCCTGCAACACCACCCAGCGCCTGGAGATCAACCGTCACTCGCTCTGCTCCGGTGAGACGACTCCGCTCGACTTCTCCGCCGGCCTGCCGCTGGCCACCGGCGGGTGGCTGCTCAACGGCGTGTTCGGTGCGCCGGACGGCGAGCCCTGGATGCGCGTCAGCGTGCCCGACGGGCCGGCGGTCACCGTCCGCCAGCGTGTGGACGAGGGCGCCGAGCACGTGGCGCCCGGAGACTGGCTGTTCGTGGTCTACGGCAATCGGGAAAAGAGCTACTACTGCCCGGAGCCGTGGATCGGCCGGCCGAACGGGCTGCAGGACGGGCGCGGCGTGGTCAAGCTGCCCGCCGGCGCCGGGTTCTCGTGGACCATGCGGGTGGAGGTGTGACATGGCCAAGCTGACCGCCGACAGCGTGGCCGCGGAGACGGCCGAGCAGCGCGCCAACCGCGGCTCGACGATCCTCCGGCGGCTCCGCACCCGCTACGACCCGGTCTGCGCGCTGGTGCACCACAACCCCTTGCAGCTCCTGATCGCCACCATCCTCTCGGCCCAGACCACCGACGAGCAGGTCAACAAGGTCACGCCCGAGCTGTTCCGGCGCTACCCCGGCGCCGCCGCGTTCGCCGCCACGTCGCAGGAGGAGCTGGAGGGCGCCATCGCCAGCATCGGCCTCTTCCGCAACAAGGCGAAGAGCATTCGCGGCGCCTGCGCGATGATCGTCGAGCAGTTCGGCGGCGAGGTGCCGCGGAGCATGAAGCAGCTCCTCAAGCTCCCCGGTGTGGCGCGGAAGACGGCCAACGTGGTGCTCGGCACCGGTTTCGGGCTGGCCACCGGCGTGGTGGTGGACACCCACGTGCAGCGGCTCAGCCGGCGGATGGGTCTGACCGAGGAGGAGCTGCCGGAGAAGATCGAGCGCAACCTGATGCAGTGTTTTCCGAAGCCGCGCTGGATCGAGGCGGGACACAACCTGATCTGGCACGGGCGGAAGTGCTGCCGGGCGCAGAAACCGCAGTGCAGCGCCTGCGTGTGCGCCGACCTCTGCCCGCGGATCGGTGTGGAGGACGCGACGTGAGGTCCACGCGCCATCAGCCTCGATGGGTGGAGCGGCTGCCGCTGCTGGGTGGCATTATCCTAGTGATGGGCCTCATCGCCCTGGTGGCCCTGGTGGTCACCATGGTGATGGTCGGGCGCCATGCGGGCCAGGAACAGGGCGGCGTGATCGACGTGGTGGGTTACCTCAAGCCGCACCTGCGGACCTGGGCCGGATGGCTGGTCGGCGGGCTGAGCGCCTTCAGCTTCGGGCTGGTGCTCCTGCTGGCCGGTTACGCGCAGCGGCGGGGGCTGTAGGTGCCGACCGCCGTGGGCGTGGCGCGCCCGCGTAGGGACACGCCACCGGCGTGTCCGGTCTGCCCGCGACGCCACAACGCCAACCGGACGGACGCGCCACCGGCGTGTCCGGTCTGCCCGCGACGCCACAACGCCGACCGAACGGACGCGCCAACGGCGCCTCCGTGCCGCCCGCGAGCCTGTTATGCCGACCGGACGGACACGCCGGTGGCGTGTCCCTACGACCCACGACATACCGGAGGGTGAACTGGATGCTAGTCACGACAACCATGCTGGCGGGCTGTGTCGCCGCCGCGCAGGCCGCCGAGCCGTTGGCCGTCGATCAGCTTCGCTGCGAATACCGCGTCGACCCCCTCGGCCTCGATGAGCCCGCCCCGCGTCTCTCGTGGGTCGTCGCCTCCAACCGCCGCGGCGCCGCGCAGACCGCCTGGCAGGTGCTGGTCGCCTCCTCCGCCGAGGCGCTCGCCGCCGACCGCGGCGACCTGTGGGACTCGGGCAAGGTGGCGACCGACCAGACCTGCCAGATCCCGTACGCCGGCGCGCCGCTGACCACCTTCCTGCGCTGCTGGTGGAAGGTCCGCGTGTGGGACGAGCAAGGCACGGTCTCGGCCTGGAGCGCCCCGGCGCGGTGGGAGATGGGCCTCCTCCAGCCCGCCGACTGGATCGCGCAGTGGATCGGCCACGACTCGCCACCGGCCGACGCCGTGATCCACGAGGCCAAGCTCGTCCTCCCGCCCGCGCCCTACCTCCGCACGACGTTCGACGTGACCAGTCCGCTCCGCCGCGCCACGGTCTTCGCCACCGCGCTGGGGCTCTACGAGCTGCACCTCAACGGCGCGAAGGTGGGCAACGACTACTTCCGCCCCGGCTGGACCGACTACAAGAAGCGCATCAACTACCAGGCCTACGACGTCACCGGTAAGCTCCGCGCCGGCGGCAACGCGCTCGGCCTGGTCCTGGGCGACGGCTGGTACAGCGGCTACGTCGGCCTGGGCGGGCGGGATCGCTACGGCAGCCATCGGCGTGGCCGGGCGCAGCTCGTGCTCGAGCTGGCCGACGGCACCCGGCAGGTGATCGGCACCGATGGCTCGTGGAAGGCCGCCTACGGGCCCATCATGCAGAGCGACATGCTGATGGGCGAGTACTACGACGCGCGTCGCGAGCTGGCCGGCTGGGACGCCCCCGGCTACGACGACTCCGCCTGGACCCCGGTCGTCGCCGAGGCGCTCCAGACCGCGCCGCTGGAGGGCTATCGCGGCGTGCCGATCCGGGTGACCGAGGAGCTGCCCGCCAAGGCGCTGACCGAGCCGCAGCCCGGCGCGTACGTCTTCGACCTCGGGCAGAACATGGTCGGCTGGGCCAGGCTGCGCGTCGCCGCGCCCGCGGGGACGGTGGTCCGCCTGCGCTTCGCCGAGGTGCTCAACCCCGACGGCACGCTCTACGTGACGAACCTCCGCGGCGCCCGCTGCATCGACCACTACGTCTGCCGCGGCGGCGGCGTGGAGCTGTGGGAGCCGCGCTTCACCTTCCGCGGGTTCCGCTACGTGGAGCTGACCGGCCTGCCCGCCAAGCCCGGGCTGGAGGCGGTGACCGGCATCGTGGCGCACTCGGACACCCCGCGCAGCGGCACCTTCGAGTGCTCCAACCCGATGCTCAACCAGCTTCAGCTCAACATCGTGTGGGGCCAGCGCGGCAACTTCGTGGAGGTGCCCACGGACTGTCCGCAGCGCGACGAGCGGCTCGGCTGGACCGGCGACGCCGAGGCCTTCTGCCCCACGGCGGCGTTCAACATGGACGTGGCGGCGTTCTTCGCCAAGTGGTTGCAGGACCTGGAGGACGGGCAGACCCCCGAAGGCGCCTTCCCCGACGTGGCGCCGTTCGTGGCTGCCGGCGCAGGCACCGCCGCCTGGGGCGACGCCGGCACCATCTGCCCCTGGAACATCTACCTCGCCTACGACGACACCCGCGCTCTGGCCAGGCACTACGCCGCCATGACCCGCTGGGTCGAGTACCTCGGGTGCTCGGCAAGGCCGACGACGTGGCGAAGTACGACGGGCTCTACGGCGAGATCAGGGCCGCCTTCAACCGCGCCTTCGTCAAGCCGGACGGCCGGATCCACGGCGACACGCAGACCTGCTACGTGCTGGCACTGAAGATGGGGCTCCTGTCGGAAGAGAACCAACGCCGGGCGCTGGAGTACCTGGGCGCTGATCTGGAGCGCCGTGGCGGGCTGTCCACCGGGTTCGTGGGCACGGCCTCGCTGATGCCCACCCTGACCGCCCACGGACGCACCGATCTGGCCTGGAAGCTGGCGCTGAATGAGCAGTTCCCTTCCTGGGGCTTCACCATCCGGCACGGTGCGACCACCATCTGGGAGCGCTGGGACGGCTGGACGCCGGAGCACGGTTTCCAAGACCCGGGCATGAACTCGTTCAACCACTACGCCTTCGGCGCCGTGGGCGAGTGGCTCTACCGCACCGTGGCCGGCATCGGGCTCGACCCGTCGGCGCCGGGCTACAAGCGGGTGATCGTGCACCCGGAGCCGGGCGGCGGGGTGACCCGGGCCAAGGCCGAGCTGCAGTCGATCCGCGGCCGCATCGCCGTCGAGTGGCAGATCGAGGGCGGCCGGTTCACGCTCCGGGTCACGGTGCCGGCCAACTGCACAGCGCTGGTCTACGCGCCGGCGGCGAGCGCGGCGGTGGTGACCGAGTCGGGCCGGCCGGCGGCGGAGTCGCCGGGCGTACGGCTGGAGAGGATGGAGGGCGGCGCGGCGGTGTTCGCGATCGCGTCGGGAAGCTACGAGTTCTCCGCACCACAATAGGTCGCAGGAGATCCCGTTTGGCGACCATGCGCGCGGTCCGCATCCACGAGTACGGCGGGCCGGAGGTGCTGCGCTACGAAAAGGTGCCCCGGCCCCGGCGCAACCGTGGCGAGCTGCTCGTTCGCGTCCGCGCCTGCGGGGTCAACCCGGTGGACTGGAAGGTCCGCGCCGGGATGACCCGCTCCTGGCTCGCCCTTGAGCTGCCGCTTACCCTCGGCTGGGACCTCGCGGGCACGGTCGAGGACGTGGGCTGCGACGCCAACGGATTCGCCGAGGGCGACGAGGTGTTCGCCTACACCGGCGTGCGCAACCCGGGCGTCTACTCGGAGTACGCGGCCCTGGACGCCGACATTGCCGCGCGCAAGCCGACCTCGCTCGACCACGCCCACGCCGCGGCCGTGCCCCTGGCTGGGCTGACCGCCTGGCAGGCGCTGTTCGATCATGCGGGATTGCAGGAAGGTCAGACGGTACTGATCCACGCCGCCGCCGGCGGGGTAGGGCACTTCGCCGTGCAGCTCGCCCGCTGGAAGGGCGCCCGGGTGATCGGCACCGGCTCCGCCCACAACGAGGGCTTCGTCCGGGCCATCGGCGCCGACCAGTTCGTCGACTACCCCAACCAGCGCTTCGAAGACGTGGCGCGGGACGTGGATGCAGTTTTCGACACGGTGGGCGGCGAGACGCGCGAGCGCTCGTGGGGCGTGCTCAAGAGGGGCGGGTTCCTGGTCTCCATCTGCGGCCGGCCGACCGACGAAGAGGCGGCTGCGCACGGGGTGCGGGCGAAGGGCTTCTTGGTCAAGCCGGACGCCCGGGAGCTCTACGATCTGGCGGCGCTGATCGACGACGGCTACGTGCGGGTGGAAGTGAGCTCCGCCTACCCGCTGGCCGAGGCCGGCCGGGCGCACGCCGAGAGCGAGACGGGGCACGTCCGGGGCAAGATCGCGCTGATGGTGTGAGACGCCGGCCCACCTCGCCCTCACCCACCCGGTAGCGGCTCCCTGCCGAGTAGCGGGCCGGACCGGCGTTGCGCGGCCTTCCCTCCGGCCCACGGCTGTGCGAAGATGGGCGCGGTCGAGAGCCGCCACGATGCGCTGCCCGTTTCTCCTGGCCCTCGTCGCCGCCACCGCCGCGGCTGCCGATCCCTACTTCGACTACCTCCGCGGGGCTCCCGAGTTCCAGCGCGTCACCCAGGACCCGCGCGTCATGCTCGGCCGCTGGAACACCTGGGTCTACATGCCCTGGCGCTACCAGTGGTCCATCGGCACCGGCGACGCGGGCGGGCAGTTCTGCCGCGACTACGGCTTCAACGGCGGCTTCGTCGACCACGGCGAAGGCCCGCTCGACTGGCTCAACCAGTGGCAGCTCCGCTTCTACGCCGACCACACCGCCGGCAAGGGCTCCCTCTACCTCCACGGCGCCAACGACAGCAGCCGGTTCAAGCCACTCCAACACGACGCGCGGGCCGTGCGCGGCGCGCCGGGCGAGCCGATGCCGCTCGACGCCGCCCTCCTCGCCAAGCTGCAAGCGCTGGTCACCCGGCGCGTCGGCAACCTGAAGTCCAGCCCCATGCGCGTGGCGTACGCCCTGGACGATGAGATCTCGTGGGGCGTCTTCGTCGTGCCGATGCCCTGGCGGGTCAACGCCGACGACCAGGCCTACGCCGACTGGCTCGACCGCTGCTACGGCGGGCCGCATCCCGCGCCGCAGTACGTCACGCCCGACTTCGTCCTGCCGCAGCTCGGCCGCGCGATCGGCGACATCGACTTCTCCCCCCTGCTCGACCGGATCTCCTACAACGCCTCCGTGTGGGCCAACTTCCTGGGTGACCTGGTGACGGCCGCCAACCGCGCCG
>JACPDV010000767.1 GCA_016183835.1 Armatimonadota bacterium | reverse complement strand
CACCGGGTTGTTGCCGGAGTTGGGGATCACGTTGCCGCCCAGCTCGCCGGGCTGCCCCGCGCGGCCGGTCATGCGGGCGAACGAGTCGAGGCTGAAGGCCGGGTTGATGTAGGCATACGGGTGCGCCTCGTAGACGTCGGTGGGCCGGTCGGGCGGCGACCAGCCGTTGTCCCACGGCCGATCCGACAGGTCCTGCCCGCGCACCGCCCGGATGGCCGCGCCGGTCTCGGTGCACACAGTCTCGTTCTGTGCGTCCCAGATCACCACGCTGGGGTGGTTCCAGCGCTCCTGCAGCCACTCGGTGTAGTCGCGCTCCAGCGCCTCGTGCTTCAGCTCCGCCGGCCACCGGTCGCCCCACCAAAGCGGGTACTCGTCCTGGATCAGCAAGCCGGTCTCGTCGGCCACGTCGTACCAGTCCTCCGGCGGGAAGCCGATGCAGTAGCGCATGGCGTTCCAGTGCATCGAGCGGAATGCCTGGTGGAGCCAGCCGACCCACTCGCGGCGCCATGGCTTGTCGCCGCGCACCGGGTCCTCGCAGTACCGGTGGATGCAGACGTTGGGGCCGCGGAGGTAGTAGAACCGCCCGTTGAGCACGGCCTTGCCTGCGCGTCGGTCGAAGCGGAACGAGCGCAAGCCGAAGCGGGTCGAGGCGACATCCGTGCCGATGTCCACGCGGGCGGTGTAGAGGAACGGGTCCTCCGGCGACCAGAGCCGCGGACGGCGGAGGTGGACGAGCACCTCGACCATTCGCTCGCCGTCGCTCCCCACGCTGACTTCCGGCCCGGTGGCGTCGCCGGCGAACTCGCCCGAGCGCGCTTCGCGGATGCTCACCGCCGGCCGGCAGCGCGCCTCGCCCGCGGCGGTCCGGAGCCACGCCACCACCCGCACCGTGCCCTCGACGGGCTGCGGCACCACCTGCATCCGCACCACGTAGGGCGAATCCGAGAGGATCAGCTCGACGTGGTCGTAGACGCCGGGGAGGAAGCGGACCTTCTCGAAGTCGGAGCCGTCGGGCACGTCGCGGCCGTTGGCCGCGCGGTCGGCGCCGACGCGGACGATCAGCTCGTTGTCGCGGCGCAGGGCGGGCCGCGCGTCGAACCAGCCGGGCGTGAACGAGCCGCGGTGGTCGCCGAGGAGTTGCCCGTTGAGCCACACGCGGGTGCCGAAGCAGGCTTTGTGGATCTTGAGCCGCGCGACGGCCGGGAGCGGCTCGGGGAGGGTGAAGGTGCGGCGGTAGTAATACGCCTCGCGGTGCCCGCGGCTGGCCGACGTGCCGACCTCGGCGAAGGCCGGCTTCGCCATGTCGGCCAGCCCCGGCACGGGTACGGTGGCGGGCCAGGCCGCGGGCAGCGTGTCGAGCCGGCCCTCGGCGATCTGCCACGTGCCGTCGAGGGAGACCACCCGGCGCGGCTCGGCGGCACCCAGGCCCACCGTCAGCAACAGGACCGCGGGAACGAGCCGGTGCATGGGCCCCCTCCTGACGTTCACCAGGCGAACTGCGGCACGCTGAGAGTCTTTCCCAAGCGGGCCGCCTCGGCGCCACGGACGCATGCCGCGGCGCTGTTGGCGCCGTCGACCGCATCCGAGATGGTCGGCCGGTCCTGCAGGATGCAGGTGAGGAAGTGGTCCACCTCGGGCTCGTAGGGATGCCCCTCCAGCGGCAGCTCGGCCAGGCTCTGGTGCTCGGCGTCGTGACCTTCGCCGAGCCACAGGTCGGTGTCGCGGACGGTGCCGCGGGTGCCGTAGACGCTGAGGTGGTTGACCGGCGGACGGGGGCCGACGGGTCCGTAGGCGCTGGCCACCTTGGCCACGGCGCCGGTCTCGAAGCGCGCCAGGAAGACCTGGCAGTCGGGGCACTGCATCTCCGGGAAGGCGATCCGGTTGTCGAACCCGGCCACCTCCACGGCGTTGGCGCCGGCGAACCACCTGAGCAAGTCGAAGGGGTGGATCCCGCCGCCGATGCAGGGCTGCTCGCGCGCGGTGTACCAGTTCATGCCCAGCGCCGGGTTGAACCGTTCGGCCGCCGCCTGGACGAACAGGCTGTGGATGTAATCGGCCTCCAAGTAGAACAACTCACCCAGCGCGCCGGACTCGCACAGCTCCTTGACCCGCGCGAAGAACGGGTTGAAGCGGAGGATGTGGCCGACGAGGGTCTGGCGCCCGGAGTTGGCGCGCGCCGCCTCGACCATCGCCTCGAGGCCGGCGATGCTGTCGGCCATGGGTTTCTCGACGAAGACGTGGCAGCCGGCGCGGCAGGCCTCGACGAACGGCTCGACGTGGAATGGGTCGCTGGTGTTGACGGTGACGATGTCCAGGTCGGCGGCCTCGAGCATGGCGGCGACGGTGGGGTAGGCGGTGGCACCGAGGTCGGCGGCGGCCCGGTTCCGGCGCTCCTCGTTGAGGTCGCAGACGGCGGCCAGCTCCGTGCGCGCGTCGCGCTGGTAGCAGCGGGCGTGGGCGAGGCCGTTGTGGCCGCAGCCGACCAAGCCGGCGCGGAGGATGGGCATGGCAGGACTCCCGGGCCGGCGACGATTACGCCTTGCGAAACGGCGCTCCTCCGGTAACATCCGCCGCGTCCGAGCGCACACTACCTCGGCGGGCGCCCCGCGGTTGGGTCCGGCCGCCTGTGCTATAATGCCGCCGGGTCTCGGCGGGCTGGAGGAGTGGAAATGTCGAACCTGAGACTGGCCGCCTGCGTGTCGCTGCTGGGCGGCCTCGTCTGCCTGGGTGGCCTCTTCGGCGTGAGCGGCTGCGGGCATCGCCAGGACGTGGCGCCCGCCATCGACGGCCAGACGCCCGCCGGCGTGCCCAACGACAGCGGGGGCTACGCCAAGGACCTGGCGGAACCGCCGAAGGAAGTGGCCACCATCGCGCCGGAGAAGCTCGAGCAGCTCATCAAAGAAGGCCACTCCACCGACTCCAAGGACCCGAGCAAGCGGCCGGACGAGGAAGAGGAGAAGAAGCCCGAGTCCAAACCCGAAGAGAAGCCCAAGCCGGCAGAGGAGACCAAGGACTCCAAGACGCCCGACCACAGCGGCGATGCGCTGTGGAAGAGCGTCAAGAACCCGGTGGTGGCGATGCAGACCAACAAGGGGGTGTACTACCTCGAGCTGTGGCCCGACGTGGCGCCGAACCACAGCAAGAACATGCTCAAGCTGGTCAAGGCCAAGTTCTACGACGGGATCCTGTTCCACCGCGTGGAGCCGGGCTTCGTGGTGCAGGCCGGCGATCCGCAGACCAAGCAACTGCCGCTCGACTCGCCCGAGATTTGGAGTGGCGGGCCGGGGTGGACGGTCAAGGCAGAGTTCAGCGACAAGCCGCACCTGCGCGGCACGCTGTCGATGGCCCGCAAGGGGAACGACATCAACTCCGGCGGCAGCCAGTTCTACGTCTGCCTCGGGGCCCAGTCCAGCCTGGACGGCAAGTACTCGGTCTTCGGCCAGGTGCTGGGCGAGGGGATGGACGTCGTCGACAAGATCCAGCGGGGCGACATCATCCGCTTCGCCTGGGTGGTGCACGAGTAGACTCGCGGGAGCATGCGCTTTTGGACAGCGGTCGTGGTCGGCGTGTGGGCGGGGCTCGCGGCACGGGCGCCGGCGGCGACCTGGGCGCTCCTCCCCGCGGGTGACACGCGACTCAACGCGTCACTCGCCATGACCGCCCGGCTGGCGGGCGACATCTTTCACGAGCTGACCCCGCAGGACATGGTGACCGGCGGCCTGCACGCCGGCGACCTGGCTATCGCCCTCGGCGGCGAGGCCTACCTGGCCACGGTGATCTCCCGCAACGATGCCGCCGAGACGGTGGTCCGCCACGTGCAGATGGGCGGCACGCTGGTGGTCCTGGCGCGCGGGCCGGTCTTCTGCCGCAGCGTGGACGCGGCGGGCCGGACGCTGGTGAGCCCTTTCCCCCTGCCCCTGGCCGCCCGGGTGGGCCTGCCCGCGGCGGGCGTGCCGGGCGAGCCCGGCGGGCCGCTGACCGTGGCGCAGGCGTGGCAGGCGGTGGCCGAGGGTCCGGCGATGGAGGTGCCCGACGGCCTGACCGCGCGGGTGACGCCCGCCGCGCCCGACGGCTGGAAGCTCGACGGCGTGCTGCGGGCGCCGGGCGGCGGCTGGGCGCTGGCGGTCTTGCAGCCCGAGCAGCCTGCCGGGGCCGGACGGGTGGTGTTCGCCTGGTCGGGCCTGCTCGAGTTCGCCGCGGGCCGGCTGGCGCTGTCGCGCGTGTTGGCGAAACTGAGCGCGGCCCGGCCGTTCACCGACTCGCGCCTGGAAGTGCTGCGCGAGGCGCTGGAGGACGCGGGAAAGAAGCTGGCGGGGCGGAACGAGCCGCCGGCGCTGCGCTGGCGCGCGGCCTTGCAGTGGTACGGCGGGCGGCTCGACCGGCTGGGCGCCGAGGCGCGGACGAATCCGGGGGAGGCCATCGACCAGCGCGTGGCGAAGCTGCGTGCCGAGGTGACGGAGACCCTGGCGGCCGTGGCGGCATGGCAGCCCGGGACGGGGGAGAGTCCGGCCGCGGCGCCGGAGAAAGGCCACCATCCCGTGGTTGAGCTGCAGACCAGTAAGGGCACGTTCCGGATCGAGCTGCTGCCGGAGGTGGCGCCCCGCCACGTGGAGAACTTCCTCAAGCTGGTGCGTGAGGGATTCTACGACGGCGTGAAGTTCCATCGGGTGGTGCCCGGGTTCGTGGCGCAGGCGGGCTGCCCGTTCAGCCGCGGCAACGTGAGCGATCCGCGGGTGGGCTCAGGCGGGCCCGGCTGGCTCGTGCCGGCAGAGTTCAACCCCACGCCGCACCTGCGCGGCACGTTGGGCATGGCCCGTTCGTCCGATCCCGACAGCGCGGGGAGCCAGTGGTACATCTGTCTCGAGGCGGCACCCCATCTCGACGGGCAGTACACGGTGTTTGGCGAGGTGCTGGGCGAGGCGATGACGATCGTGGACCAGATCCGCGTGGGTGACGTCATCGAGAAGGCAGGAGTGGTCGATGAGTAGGCGCTGGAGACAGCTCGCACCCGCGCTCTTGCTCTGGCTGCCGGCGGCCGGGTGGGCGCTGGAGGTGGGCCTTGTGCCGCCGGTGGGCGACGAGAAGGTGGCCGACGCCATCCGCGCCACGGCGGCCGAGGTGGGGGTTACCGTCACGGTGCTGGACCCGGCGCAGATCGTGGACAAGGCGCGCTTCGCGCCGGGCGTCTACGCCATGCTGATCGTGGTCGGCGGCGAGCGGGTGCCCGACACGGTGATCGACGACGGTGACGCCACCACCGCGCTGCAGAGCTACGTGGACGCCGGTGGCGCGCTCCTCGTGGCGGCCACCGGGCCGGTCTTCAGCGGACGAATGGCGTCGCCGATTGCCTTGAGGTACTGCGGCACGCCGAACTTGCCGGCATCGCCCAAGCCCACCACCAGCACGCGCGGCGCGGTGACGCCCGGCAGATCGTGCAGCAGCGCGGTCTTGCCGGT
>JACPDV010000128.1:1886-4460 GCA_016183835.1 Armatimonadota bacterium | reverse complement strand
ATTCTGCGCAGGGTCGTTCTGAGCGGCACGGCTGGCTCCCGAAAAAGGGGTCAGAAAAAGGGGTCAGGCTACTTTTCCACGGCCTTGCGCGGCCGGCCGCGGCTGCGTAGAGTCGACTCCAGACCCAGCCGCTCGGCCGCGGCCACCTGCCAGTCGCGCTGGCCATACGGCCTGCCCCGCGCCAGCGCACCGCGCAGCGCCTCCAACTCGCCATCCGTCTGCGCGGCGTTGACGAACTCCAGCCAGTCGCGCCCGCGAGCCACCGGCGAATCGGCCATCCACGTCGGACGGCGCACATCGTCGCAGCAGCGCAGGCTGGACCAGGGCCACCCCTCAGCGCGTGCCACCAGCCCGGCGCGCAGCGGGTTGCGCTCCACGTAGCGCAGGACGGTGGTCAGGTGGTCGTCCGCCTGCACCGGAAACGAGCGGTAGCGCCCCTGCCAGACGTGCCCGCCGCCCCCGTGGCGCCGGTGGTAGCGCCGCACGTGCGCGGTCATCAGCCACTGCATGAAGGGGCTCAAGGCGCCGTCGAGAGCGGGCTGGAGCACCAGGTGAAAGTGGTTGGGCATCAGGCACCAGGCCAGCACGCCCACCGGGCGCCGCTCGCACGCATCGCCGACCGAGGCGGCGAAGGCGGCGTAATCGCCGTCGTCGTGGAACACCGTCGCCTGCCCGTTGCCGCGATTGAGGACGTGGTAGATCGTGCCGGCGGCGGACTGTCGCGGGGGGCGGGGCATGGGCGGAGGGTACCGCGCCCGCGCCGGGCTTGTCAAGAAAAGTAGCCTGACCCCTTTTTCACGCGGGAAGGTCCTCGCCGCCGAATGGCGTATGCAATACTCGTGGGCATCGCCCATGTCGTCGGCCTCGGAGAGACCGCATGGAACTGCCCCGCCGACCACGCGGCGACGAACTGCTCAAGCCGGGCGAACTGGCTCGCGTGCGGCAGCGACTACGGAGCGTTGCGGCGCCGCAGGACCTGGTGAGTGTCATCGCCTGCGCCTTCGACCATCGCACCCGGATGCTCCCGCTTCCGTACCTCGACATGAAGATGGTCCCGGCCGGGGTGCGAGCGATCGGGTCGGCCATGGTCGATTGCGGCTTTGGCAAGACCCGCATCGTGCTGCAACAGTGGAACCGGCGGTTCCGGCCCTCGCAGATGGAACTGGACGGGCGGACGCCTGATCTGTTCATGGTTTCCAGCATGTTCCTGCACTCGGCGGCCTGCGATGACCTGCTCCGCGACGCTTGTCGCCTCGACCCGTGCCACCGGCCGCTGATCGTCGCCGGCGGCCCCAAGGTCTTCTACGAGCCGTGGAGCGTATTCCACGCCGACCCCGCCGACCTCTGGGGGGCCGACGTGGCGGTCACCGGTGAGGAGTATGTGCTGCTCAACCTGCTGGAGGTGTTGCTCTCCGTTCGCGCTCGCGGGGAGCCGATGCGCTCGGCCTTCCTGCGCGCACGCGATTCTGGCGCATTGGACGAGGTGCCCGGCCTGGTGTACCCGAGAACCGACGCGCGGGGCGTGCAGGTGGAGCGGGTGGACACGGGGATCCAGCGGCTCGTCGGCGACCTCGACGAGCTGCCGCACCCGGTTCTGGGTTTCCAGCTCCTGCAGCCGCCCAGCGAGCGCGCCACGCTCGGCGGGCCGGCGCTCGCCGCCGGCGAGGTGCACCGTCACTCCCGGCTCGCAACGATCGTACTCACTCTCGGCTGCCGCCTCAACTGCTCCTACTGCCCCATCCCGGCCTACAACCAGCGCCAGCTTCGGACCAAGAGTGGCGAGCGGGTCGCCGATGAGATCGAGCAGCTCTTCCAGACTTACGACATCCGCTACTACCTCGGCGCGGACGACAACTTCCTGGCCACTCCGGCGCACGCGCTCGGTATCGCGGAGGCTCTGGCGCGGAAGGTGGATGCCGGCTCACGGCCCCACTCCAAGATCCGGTGGGCCACCGAAGCCACGGTCCACGACGTGCTGAAGATGAGAGACCAACTGGCGACGTTGCGCAAGGCCCGGCTCTGGTCCCTGTGGCTCGGCGTGGAGGATATGACCGGCGAGCTGGTGCGGAAGGGGCAGGGCGCCGACCAGACGCTGGAGGCCTTCCGCCTGCTCCGCGACAACGGCATCTACCCGGTGCCGATGCTCATGCACCACGATGCCCAGCCGCTCTACACCCCGCGGAGCAATCGCGGGCTGCTCAACCAACTGGGCATGCTCCGCAAGGCCGGCGCGCTCTACGTGAACGTGCTGATCCTGATGCCTGCGCCGGGTTCGCGGTCCCTCGAAGAGATGTACGCGTCGGGCACCGTGTTCGAGAGCGTCGACGGCGTGCGGGTCGAGCCGGAGCGGATCAGCGGGATGTACGCGGTCGCCTCGCACCATCCGCGGCCGTGGGCCCGGCAGCTCAACCTGGTGGCGGCCTACGTCTACTTCTTCAATCCGCTGCGCATGCTGGTTGCCCTGGTCCTGCCCAAGAGCCGGATCGCCTTGGCCGATGCAGAGGCCTGGACGCCGCTCGACGCCGAAGGTCGGCCCCTGCCGGCCAAGTTCTCACATCGCCTGACCCACAAGGT
>JACPDV010000128.1:0-1868 GCA_016183835.1 Armatimonadota bacterium | reverse complement strand
GATCCGAAGGCACACCGCGCCGCCTACCAGTCCCATCCCCATGCGGGCGGCCACCGGCGGGCCGGCCAGCCATGCCCTGCCCGGCACGCCGCTCGCCGTGCCGGCGGTCGAAACCACTGTGTGAGGGCCGCGGCTGTAGAGGTCTTGCTGTCGCTTGCCGTCCCCCGCCCCGCCCCATCCGGACCGGCGTTGCGCGCCACTCGGCCGAACCGTCGGCACGGGGGCCAAGGACAACAGCGGGGTCGCTCGATGCACTGGCACAGAACTGCTTGACAGGCGCCCACGGCGGGATGCAGGATCGACTCACCGCGCAGAGATGGGCCGCCGACGGGCCGGCTGGCGGCGCCGGCCGGACGTTCGCGGAGGGCGCCGCGGGCGCTCTCCCGGGAGAGGCCGATGTGGGACCGGTACCTGCAACGGCAGATGCAGCGGGGCAATCGCAACCTGCTGCTGACGGGTTTGCTGCTGATCGGTGCCGTTGCGGCGCTGGCCGCCGCGCCGCAACGATACTGGTACAACTTCCGCCACGGGCCGTTTGCCATCCGCGATGTCGACCTGGCCAAGCCGGGTGAGGCGCCACCCGTCAAGGTCTGGGTCACCCTGGAGTCGCTCTATGAGCCGGCGGCCATCGGCAGCCAGTCGAGCAGCAAGCACGGCCGCGTCAACAAGTACTTCCACTACCTGCCACTCGAGTTCGTTCTCCACAAAGTGACCGCCCCGGGCAAGGGCGGCGCGCCGCCCACCACGCGGCCGGCCACGAACGACGAGCTGCTCCAGGTCAAGGCCTACCTGGCCAAGCACCACAAGCCGCCCAAGGGCTATGTGCCGATGCCGAGCAAGGGCCTGCTGGTGGGCAACAAGCAGCAGCTCTCCGCCCCCGGCAAGTTCACCGGCGAGCTGAGCCGCATCCCGACGGACGTGCGGCGTGACCTCGAGCTGGACAAGGACTTCCCGGAGCTCCTGCCGCTCATGCTCGACATGAACAACTACCGCGTCAGGGGCTACACGGGGATCGGTTTCGGCAGCGTGCTGGCCCTGGCCGGCCTCTTGACTCTCCTGACGGCGATGCGGCGGATGCAGGATCCCACGCGGCACTGGACCTGGCAGCAATTGGCCACCTACGGCGACCCCGACATCCTGGCCATGACGCTGGAGGCCGAGCTCAGCACCGACGGCTCGCGGGTGGCCGTCGGGCGCACCGTGGTAACGTCCAACTGGCTGCTCCGCTCGCGCGCCTACGGGGTGGAGGTGATGTCGCTCGACGCGGTGGTGTGGGCCTACGAGAAGGTGGTGCAGCACTACACGAATGGCATTCCGACCGGCAAGGAGTTCGCGGCGATGGTGGGTGACCGCCACGGCCGGCTGATGCAGCTCGGCGCCAAGAAGGCAACGACGCAGGAGACCCTCGCCGAGATCGCCCGTCGTCGGCCGTGGAGCAGGCCTACAAGCAGTCGCTGGCCGAAGTCGTGGCCGCGGTGGAGGAGCGCAAGGCGGAGCTGAGCGCAGGGTGAGCCTTGGAGCGAGGTCTCAGGCTCGCACCTGGGGTTCTAGCTAGTGGGAGGGGAGCCGACGGGCCGGGAAGATGCCTGGCGGCGCCCAGAGGAAGTGGCCAGGCGGCCAGATGCCGAGCACCTCCGAGTCTGGCGGTACCGTGCCGTGGATGAGCAGGTAGCTGATAGCCGCGACGGCGAACCGTCGCGGGGGACGGGTCATGCGCGGCGGCCACCGCGCACGGCCTCAACTCAGTCCAGAGTCACCGTGGGGAGGGTCATCCGCCGCGGGGCATAGACGGGTGAGCTGCTCATCAGCGTAGCGGAACGCAGCAGCCTCGGTGGAGAACGGTTTGGACTTGCCGCCGAAGCCGTCCA
>JACPDV010000747.1 GCA_016183835.1 Armatimonadota bacterium | reverse complement strand
GAGCGAAGTCTGGCGCTGCTGGCCGAGGTACACGAGTTGACCCTGAAACCATAAGGAGACGAGGCGTGAGCAGCAGGCTGGCGATTGCCGGCGGGACCCCGGTGGTGACCCGCGACGACTACCAGAACTGGCCCATCATCACCGACGACGACCGGCGGCTGGTCAACGAGGTCCTGGACAGCGGCATCGTGGCCGGCGGCACCGCGCCGCAGGTCTCCGCTCTGGAGCGGGAGTGGGCCGCCTACATCGGCACGCAGCACTGCCTGACCACTGTCAGCGGCACGTCGGCGCTCCACATGGCCCTCGCCGCCGTGGGGGTGAAGCCGGGCGACGAGGTGATCACCTCCGCCTTCACCTTCCTCGCCTCGGCCTCCTGCGCGCTGCACCAGAACGCTGTCCCGGTGTTCGTCGACATCGATCCGCGCACCTACTGCATGGACCCGAGCCAGCTCGAGGCGGCCATCACCGAGCACACGAAGGCCGTCATCCCAGTCCACATCCAGGGGCTCTCCGCCGACCTCGATCCCATCCTCGCCATCGCCAAGCAGCACGGCCTGCACGTGATCGAGGACGCCTGCCAGGCCCACGGCGCGACCTACAAGGGCCGCCGGGTGGGCAGCTTCGGCGACGTGGGCACCTTCAGTCTGAACAACTTCAAGAACCTCTGCGGCGGCGAGGGCGGGCTCTTCACCACCGACAGCGAGGAGTACCTGAACAAGGGCGTGCTGATCCGCTGCTTCGGCGACGAGGTGGACGAGGTCAGCCACCGGCGGGTCTACAACGCCAGCATCCTGGGCTACATGTACCGCAACCAGGAGTTGCCCGCCGCCCTGGCCCGGGCGCAGTTGCTCCACCTGGACGAGAACAACGCGGTCCGCATCGCCAACGCCGACTACCTGTCCGCCGAGCTGGCGAAGATCCCCGGGGTGATCCCGCCCTATTGCCCGCCCGACTGCCGGCACGTCTACTTCATGTACAACGTGCGCTTCGACGCGCCGGCGGCGGGCGAGGACGGCGACCGGCGGCGGTTCAGGGTGGCGGTGGAGAAGGCGCTGTACTGCGAGGGCGTGCTGGTGGGGCAGTGGCAGACCATGCCGGTGCCGGCGCAGGACCTGTTCCAGTCGCAGCTCGGCTACGGCGGCTCGCGCCACCCCTGGGCGCTGAACGAGGCGAAGGGCGTGCGGTACAACTACGACCCGGCGCAGTTCCCGGTGGCGCAGATGCTGTGCGACACCTACACGGTGGTGCACGGCGTCCACGCGCCGAACGGCAAGGAGCTGATGGACAAGATCCTGTCGGCCTTCCACAAGGTCTTCAGCGACCTCGGCACGGCGCTCGACCATGCCGATGACGAGATCTATCCGGGGGCGGATGGGAAGCTGTACGGGGCGGGCTAGGAGCGAGGCATGAAGAGCCGGGGCCTGTTCGGCCGGAAGTACCTGCAGATCGAGTGCCGCGAGCGCGAGCTGGCGCCGTTGGGCGACGACGACGTGCTGGTGAAGGTCCATGCCTGCGGCGTCTGCGGCACCGACGTCAACTTCGTCCGCGACTGGGACGACGAGCCGATGGGCCTGGGCCACGAGATCGCCGCCGAAGTGATCGAGGCCGGCAAGGCCGTGGCCCGCTTCCAGCCCGGCGATCGCGTGATCGTCGAGGACTGCACCATGTGCGGGGTCTGCGAGGACTGCAAGTCGGGTCACCCCGAGTTCTGCCGCAACATGTACGGCATCGAGGGCCAGCCCGGGATGGGCGAGTACATGGTGGTCCGCCACAACTCGCTGATCCCCTCGGCCGCCGGCCTCGACTACGCCGCCGCCTCGCTCACCGAGCCGCTCGCGGTGTCGCTGACCGCGGTGCTGAACGCGGAGATCCCGCTCGGCGGAAGCGTGCTGGTGCTCGGCCCCGGCCCGCTGGGGCTGATGGCCGTGCGGCTGGCCAAGCTCCGCGGCGCCGGCTGGGTGGGCGTCACCGGCCGCGCCGGCGGCACGATGTGCGAGACGATGCGCCTCGAGACCGCCAAGAGGCTGGGCGCGGACGAGGTGATCTACATCGGCTGCGACGACGTGGAGGAGGTGGTCAAGTCGCACCACCCGAAGGGTGTCGACCGGGTCATCGTCAGCTCGCCGCCGAAGAGCCTCTACGATGCGTTCAAGGCCATCAAGTTCGGCGGCCTGATCACCTTCTTCGGCCTCCACTTCGGCGACCAGAACACCATCGAGCTGGACGTGAACGACATGATCTTCCGCAAGATCACGCTCCGGCCCACGTTCGCCGAGCCCGCCATCAACTTCCCCATCTCGAATCGGCTGCTGGCCGACGGGCTGGTGGATGCGGCGGCGATCGTGACGCACACGTTCTCCTGGGGAAACGAGCTGGACATCTTCCGCGGCATCATTGACGGCACCGAGCCGGTTATCAAGGCGGTGATGCTGCCTCACGGGTAGGCCACGCCGCAGGAGGCAGCAGACTTGGTTTGTTCCCGCCGGTACCGTCGCGTCCCGTTGCTGCTCGGCGCCGTCCTGCTGCTGGCCGCCCCGGCGCTGCTCCGCGCTCAGGCCGAGCCGCCCGCTCCGGCCGCCGGCGCCGTGGACCACGTCGACCCGGTCACGCCGGTCCTCTTCGGGCTGGTGCTGATCATGGTCGGCGCCAAGCTTGGCGGCACCGTGTTCCTCCGGCTCCGCCAGCCGGCCGTCCTCGGCGAGCTGGTCTGCGGCGTGGTGCTCGGCAATCTCCTGCTCCTCCTCCCGCAGACGAGCCCCGGGGCGCCGGAGGCCTGGTACGCGGCCTTCGTCCGCAGCGCCCTGACCCACGGCTCGCCGGTGGACATCCTGGCCCGCCTCGGCGTCGTGCTGCTGCTCTTCCAGGTCGGCCTGGAGAGCGATCTCCAGGCGATGATGCGGGTCGGGGCGACCTCGTTCGTGGTGGCCACGATCGGCGTCGTCTGCCCCTTCGTGCTGGGCTTTTCCGTCTCCTACTTGCTGCTCCCCGGCGGCCCGCACGACCCGCTGGTGCACGTCTTCGTCGGCGCCTGCCTCACCGCCACCAGCGTGGGGATTACGGCGCGGGTGCTGCAGGAGCTCGGCCGCGTCGACCAGGACGAGTCGCGGATCGTGCTCGGCGCGGCGGTGATCGACGACGTCATGGGGCTGGTGATCCTCGCCGTGGTGTCGGGCATGGTCAACGCCAAATCCACCGGCGCGGCGCTGTCCCCCTTGGCGGTTTTTCGGATCCTGGCCTTCTCGGTGGGATTCCTGTTCGGCGCGGTGGCAATCGGACGGTGGCTCGCGCCGCGCGTCTTCATGCTCGCCAGCCGGCTCCACGGCAAGGGCCTCTTGTTGATCACGGCGCTGGTGATCTGTTTCGTGCTGGCCGGCTGCGCCAACCTGATCGGCCTGGCCCCCATCGTCGGCGCCTTCGCCGCCGGTATCCTGCTCGACGAGGTGCACTACGAGGAGCTGCGCGAGCGACACCAAGAGCACGATCTGGAACTCCTGCTCCTGGTCCCGGTCTTCTTCGTGCAGATGGGCATGACCGTCAAGCTGTCGGCCTTTGGCCAGGCCGGCGTGATCGGCTTCGCCCTGCTCCTCACTCTCGTCGCCATCGTAGGGAAGCAGGCCTGCGGGCTGGTGGTGCCGCGCCGGCTCGACCGCCTGTCGGTGGGCGTCGGGATGATCCCGCGCGGCGAGGTGGGGCTGATCTTCGCCGGCATCGGCAACGGCCTCCGGCTGGGAGGGGAGCGGGTGATCAACGACGTCAGCAACGCCGCCGTGGTGATCATGGTGATCGTCACGACGATGGTGACCCCGCCGATCCTGCAGTGGACCCTGGCCCGCGGCGACCGCCGGCGCGCCCGGCAGACGCTGGAGACCTGAGCATGCCCTCGCCGCCCTGGGACATCTGGTGGCGCAGCGTGACCGACGGCCTGGACGCGGGCGCGGCTCCGGGCGGCGCGGTGTGGCTCGCCGTGGATGGTAAGGTCGAGCTCCACGAGGCGCACGGCCATGCCCGCGTGGAGCCCATGGCGCAGCCGCTCGACCTTGGCATGTGGTTCGACCTGGCGTCGGTCACCAAGGCCGTCGCCACCACGACCTGCGTTGTGGCCCTCGTGGAGGGCGGCCGGCTGGAGCTCGACCGGCCCGCCGCCGCGCACCTCCCCGAGCTTGCCTCCGCCGGGAAGGCAGCGGTCACGCCACGACACCTGCTCACCCACACGGCCGGCCTGCCACCGTTCGACCAGTACTACCGGCACTGCGCGGACCGCGCGTCCGTGCGCGCCGCGGTCTTGGCCACGCAGCGTACCGGCGACGTGGCCGGCGGGCCGGTCTACAGCGACGTGGGCTTCCTCACCCTCGGCTTCCTCACCGAGGCCGTGACCGGACAGCGGCAGGATGCCTTTCTCCGCGACCGGATCCTCACGCCAGCCGGGCTGGCCGACCGGCTGGGCTACCTCCCCACCGACCATGAGCGCTGCGTGGCCACCGAGCGCTGCGCCTGGCGCGGGCGCGTGATGCAGGGCGAGGTCCACGACGAAAACGCCTGGCGCTGCGACGGCGTGGCCGGGCATGCCGGGCTGTTCGGCACGGTGGAGGGCGTGGGGCGCTTCGCGCAGGCGGTGCTCGAGCGCCGGATCCTCTCCGCCGACACCTGGTCCGAGGTCTTCAGGCCGCGCGAGGACGCTGCGGCGCAGAGCTTCTGGCTGGGCTGGAAGCGACTCGGCTACGACGCCGACGACCCGGCGGCGTTCGGCCACGACGGGTTCACCGGCACCCTCGTGTGGGTCTCGCCGCAGCGGCGCATGGTGCTGGCGCTGCTGACCAACCGGGTCCACCCGACCCGGGAGAACCGGATCCTCTACGAGCACCGCCCGGCGTGGGTCCACCAGGCTGCAATGCTCGTCGACCGCGGGTAACGCCTAGCTCGCCGTGGTGTCCAGCTTGGCCAGCGCCATGCGCGCCTTGTCCCTGACGCCGGAGGAAGGATCCTCGTGGGCGAGGGTCACCAGCTTGGCGCGCTGGTCGAAGAGCCCCAGGTCGCCGACCGCCTCGGCCGCGGCGCTCCGTGGGGTCTCCATCGGGTCGTCGAGCAGCTTGAGCACCGCGTCGCGGGCGTTGGGCTCACCCAGCTCGGCCAAGACGGCCACCGCGGCGGCCCGCGGCACCGGCTGCACGTCGGTCAGCATCTTCTGCAGCATCGCCAGCAACTGCGGCTTGGTGTCCGCGTTGCGGCCCAGGAAGACCAGCGAGCGGCAGAGGAAGTTGAAGTTGACGGGCCGCGAGCCGCGGGCATAGAGGTCCTCCAGGAGGATGTCGAGCCCGTTGCGGTCTTTCTTCTTGAGCCCGTCCACCTTGGCCACCTGGTCGGGAGTGAGGGTGGCCAGCAGGGTGGCCGCCTCGCGGCGGATGTCCAGGTTCTTGTTGGTCACCTGGTCGCGCAGGACCTTGTTGCCGCGGGTGTCGCCCAGGCCGATCAGCGCCACGGCGGCGGCGGTCTTGATCACGTCCGATGGGTCGTTGAGCAGCCCGACCAGCGAGTCGAGCGCCTTCTCGCTGTTGTCGCCGCTCTTCCACAGCGCCAGGATGGCGGCGCGGCGGACGCGGGCGGGCTGGGTCAGCTTGGGGTCCTTGTCGACTTCGATGATCTTGATCAGCCGGTCGGTCTTGCCCTTGATCTGGCCGGTGGCGACGGCGGGGATGACCGCCGCAAGGACGTCTGGATTGGTGTCGTCCAGGGCGCCCCGGAGCGCCTTGCCGGCCTCGGGAGCCTGCAGCCCGACGAGCGCCTCCGCCGCCGCAGCGCGGCTCTTCTTGTTGGTGGTGACGGCCGTGCTCGGATCCTCCGGCTGCTTGTCGGCAGGCAGACCCACATAGTCTCCGGCCTCGCCGTCGATCACTGCAATGAGGGCCTTGACCACCTCGGGAGCGGGCGTGCCAGGGTTGGCCTTGAGCAGCTTGCCCAGCCCGCGCGCTGCGGATTCGCGAACCTTGCCGTCGGAGTCGTGGAGCGCTTTGAGCAGCGCGACGCGCGCCAGTGGGTCCGCGCGGTCGGCCAGGCGCCGGGCCGCCATCGAGCGGGCGAGCGGATCGGGCAGCTCGAGCGCCGCGATCAGGTGCTCCGTGCGCAGGAGGCGATGCCCGCTGCGGAGCACTTCGCGGGCCACCGGCTCGTCGGGCGAGAAGAGCAGCCGCCGCGCCACCTCTTCGTCGCCGGCGCTCTGGAACAGGCGCGGCGCCACCAGTCGCACGCCCGGATCTTCCGACACCAGGGCCGGCAGGAGCTTCTCGCGCGAGGCCTGCGGCAAGCCGGCCAGGGCCCGCTGGGCCACGAGCCGGACCGTCGGGTCGGCGTCGTTGAGGAGCAGCGCGTGCAGCGCCGGCACCGAGGCCGCGTCGCCGCTGGTCTGGAGCGCTTCGGCCGCCGTGCAGCGCACCACCGCGTCGGGCGAGGTCAGGCCCGTCCCGCGCAGCAGCACGACCACCTCCTGCCGCGCCGCGGGCGTGGTGCGCCGGGCCTGCAGGATCCGCGCCAGCGCCTCGGCCGCCTGCCGCCGCACGGTGTACGAGGCGTCGTCGAGCGCCTTGCCGAGCGCCGCCACGCACTTCTCGTGCCCCACGTACATGAGCTGTTGCAGCGCCTCGATGCGGTCGTCCTCGACCGTGTTGAAGCGGAGGCTGAGGGAGACCGTGTCCTTGTGCTCGTCGCGGTCGGAAGTCTGCGGCCGGTCGTGGGCGAAGAGCGTCTGCACGTGGCGCTGCTCGAACACCCCGGCCAGCGCCCGGTTGTCGCGCGCTCGCTCGCCCTTGTACTCGCCGCTCTCGGGCATGTCCACGTGGTTGCGCGGCAGCGGGCTGCCGGCGTAGACTGCCACGAAGAAGTCGCTGACCAGGTCGCCCGGCCCGTTGTTGGTGACTTCCACGTCGACCTGCATCGGCTCGCCCTCGATCAAGTCGAAGTCCTTGCCCTGCGGGTCGTCCACCACCTTGAGCCGATCGCCCGCCTCCGTGCGCGAGATGTGAACGTCGGTGATCTCCAGCGCCGTGTCGCCCTTGATGCGCTTGAGCACCTGCCCGCGGCGGCCCTCCTCGAGCCGTCGGCGGGTCAGCGCGAGCCGCTCCTGCTCCTTCTTTTCGATCAGCACCGCCGAGTCCTGCTGCCGCTTGAGGTCGGCCTCGGTGGCGAGCTGGTGCGGCTTGACCGTGACCACGAACGGCCCGTAGAGCAGCTTCGTGCGGTCGGGGACGTGGCGGATGCGGCCCTCGCTGTCGAGCCGCACGTAACACAGGTAGCGCCCGTCCAGCACGGCCAGGAGGGGCTGGAGATAGTCCTCGATGTAGGGCTGCGCCTCCGGCGTGTTGAGCCGGGCGAGGGCTGCGGCGGCCTGCTGGCGGACCATCGCGTAGGGATCGCGCAGCGCGACCACCAGCGGCTTGGTGGCGCGGGCGTCGCCGAGCAGCCCGAGCAGCCGTGCCGCCACGGCGCGGCGGTGCGCGTACTTGTCGCGCTCGAGGGTCTTCTTGGTGGTGCCTGAGAGGGTCGTCACGAGCGCGTCGAAGGCCTTGTCGCCGAGCCGCTGCACGGCGAGGCGGGAGGCGTCCCAGTCGGCGTCGCCGGGCGGCAGGTCGCCGCTCATGTCGCGGGCGATCTCGACCACCCACTCGACAGCGCGGGCGGCGCGCGGGTCGCCGCTGCCGACCATCGCACAGAGCGCCCAGACGACGTTGTCGCGCACCGTCTGCGGCTGCCCGCTGAGGAACTTGATGGGCTTGTCGCGGTCCTTGCCGCGGTTCATGACCCGGACCGCAGCGCGCTCGCGGACCTCGAGGCTCGGGTTGCCGGTGGCCTTCACGAGCCGCTCGGTGAGGATGAACTTGGCCGTGATCCACCCGATGCTCAGCACGGCAAGCCCGATCACGCTGTAGAAGAAGATCCGCCAGCCCTTGACCACCGTACTCATCCCTTCACGCGCCGCAGCGAGCGCACCTGGTGAGCGGTTTCGCCGCCGGCGGCCTCCCTCCTTCTCCGGTCCTCCTAATCCGCGGTGGCACCCGGAGCCAGGATGAAGGCCGTCTTCTGCGGGCTGCGCGGCCGGTTGGCCTTGCGCTCGTCATAGAGCCACAGGGTCTCGTCGTCGTTGAGGCTGAACATCGGGTAGCTCGACAGGTTGCTGGCGATCACCCGCTTGCTCACCCGGCGCACGATGTTGCACTCGGTGTAGAGCCGGCGGAAGCTCACGCCCGCCGAGTGGTGCTCCATGAGCTGCCGCATCACGTCGAGCACCGACACGTCCTGCGCGTGCTCGAGCTTGACCCGCTGTTCGAGCAGCTCGTCCAGCCGCGGCTTGACCACGAACTGCGTGGGATCCGGCTCGTCGTCGATGTCGGCGTACCAGCAGTCGAGAGCGTCGTCGCGCTCGAGGTGGAAGACGTGCCCGGCCGGCTGCAGGCGCCCGCGGTACCATTCGTCCAGCCCGCAGAGCAGCCCGGTCTGGTTGTTGATCCAGAGCGTGAACTCGTCGCCCGTGGCGCGGTCGATCAGCTTCACCGGCGCGATGGGCGGCTCCGTGGGGAAGACGCCGCGGTCGATCCGCCGGATCTTGACCGTGCCCGAGACGAAGTGCCGGTAGTTGGTGACGTAGCGCTGCCGCTTGGCGAGCTGCACGTTGTCCGGCAGCGGCCGCACCTCGGTCTCTTCGCCGATGTCCTCCAGGTCGTGCGCCCGGACCTCCCACTCGAGCCCGCCGTCGAGCCCGGGGTCGGTGAGCTGGGCGTCCACCAACTCGCCGGTCAGGGTGGTCACCGCCACCGGCGAGAGCTGCAGCGTCACCGGCACGCGGTAGAGCGTGGGCGGGAGCAGCACGCGCAGGTGCCAGCGGTTGTCGGGCAGCTCGACGAAGCGGTCGTCGGCCTTCAGCCCTTCGCTCACGGCGCGCACCGCGGTGGTGTACTGCGGGTCGCCGGGGAAGAGCTCGAAGACGTCGCTCACCAGGCCGGGCAACGCCATGGCCTGGCCGTTCTCCTGGATCACACGCTGAATCTCGGCGACGTCGTCGTTGGACAGCCGGAACTCCTCGGGCTCGGCCGGCTCCACGTCGAGCATCTCGGCCACGTCCACGTCGTCGACGCCCGTGGCTTGCGCGTCGTGCTGCGCGGACAGCTCGGCGATCACGGCGCGGATCTCGGAGAGATAGGTGGCCGGCGCGATGGCGGGGCCGGGGAGGAGCACCAGCCTCCGGTCGGCGAGGGCCGCTTCGAGCAGGCCCTGCGGATCGTCCAGCTCGCCGCGGGCGTGCCACAGGATGTACTGCACGAGGCGGCAGGCGACCGGCTCGCGAGCCTGCTCGGACAGCACCGCCAGCGCGTCGAGCGCGGTGCCGGCGGCCCGCACCGGCGCCAGATCGAAGCGCGCCAGCACGGCGTCGAAGTCCATCTCCGCGCCGAAGAAGTTCTGCAGCCGCACCGCCTCGTCGCTGTCGCCCGGCTGAACGTCGAGGAGCCATTCGCGCAGCCCCACCTCGCCGCCGGCGGTGACGAAGTAGGTGTCACGCGACCGCACCAGGGCCTGCACCACGCCCAGCAGCTCGTCGCGCGAGCGCTTGCGCACCGCCGCCAACTCCTGGGCGAGCTGCGGCAGCGGGAGCGGCTTGCCGCTCTGCCTCAGCACGCCCGCGAGCGCGCCGTCCACGCTCCGCGCCCGGCGGTCGTGGCGGGTGCGCAGGTCCCAGCGGCGGTCGACGAGGAGGAGCCGGCCCGAGCGGGTCAGCTCGCTGCGCACCAGCCGCGCCGAAGCCCCGATCAGGTCGCCCACCTCGCGGGCCACGTCCGCCGTCTTGGCGGCGCTGCCCGAGCGCATGACGAACTCGGCCATCAGGATGTCGAGGTAATCGCGCGCGACCTCGATGGAGACGCCTTGATCCACGCCGTGACTCCCGTTCCGTGCGGTGCTACGCAACCGGATCATGATACCACCAGCCCGGCCTCCGGGCAACCCCGCAATCCCGCTGCCCGGGCCGTCGCCCGCGGCTCCGCCGGATTTGACACGGCGCTCTCGGCGGTGCTATAGTCGCACGGTCCGATGGTGGGGGCGTCAGGCCTCCGGATTGCTCAGGAGCGGCCCGATGTGTCTACGGCTGTGGTGGCGGACTGCGATCGGCCTGACCTGCGCCGTGTGCCTGTCAGCCGCGTTCGCCGACCTCCCGGACGGCTACAACCACCCCGATGTCCAGTGGCGCGAGATCGAGACCGACCACTTCCTCCTGGTCTTCAACGACGGTCTCGAATCCACCACGCGGCTCGCCGGCGACATCCTCGAAGGCGCCCACGGACAACTCTGCGAGGAGCTGGGCGTCCAACCCGAAGAGAAGACCACCATCGTCGTCACCGACTACGACGATGTGGGCTTCAACAACTTCGCTCGCCGCATGGAGCACGTCATCTACGTCTCCAATCCGGTCATGAACCAGGCCCGCATGGACCCCCGCGGCTGGCTCACCCACCTCCTCCGGCACGAGTACACCCACGTCCTCAACGGCTGGGCGCTGCGCGACGCCGGCCGCGCCGTGGGGCCGCTGATCGAGTGGACCGGCATGGAGCTGCAGCCGCAGTGGTTCACCGAGGGTCTCGCCGAGTACGTCGGCTCCGGCGGCGGTCAGGACGAAGTGCAGTACGTCCTCCATGCCGCCCAGGAGGGCCGCCTCCTCTACGGCGGCAAGCTCGACATCCCGGACAATCGCTTCAACGTGATGGAGACCGCCCTCGTCTACCGCCAGGGCTACTCCATGTGCCAGGGGCTGGTGCGGCTCTACGGCAGCGACATCTTCCGCCGCCTGTTCAAGCTCTACGCCAAGGCCCCGCAATGGGACATCGCCTTCAAACTGGCCACCGGCGACACCGTCGAGCATTTCTGCCGGGTCTG
>JACPDV010000127.1 GCA_016183835.1 Armatimonadota bacterium | reverse complement strand
GGGGAGAACGTGTTTGCGCTGGAGGTGGAGCGGTGCATCCTCCAGTTGGAGGGTGTCAAAGAGGTGGCAGTGGTGGGGATCCCGGCGACGGGCTCGCGGTCGTACCTGGGCGAGCTGATCAAGGCGGTGGTGGTGCGGTTGCCCGGGGCGACGATGGCCGAGCGGGATGTGAAGCGGCACTGTGTGGAGCGGCTGGCGAGCTACAAGGTGCCGCACGTGGTGCAGTTCGCCGAGGCGCTGCCGCGGAACCCGTCGGGGAAGGTGCTGAAGCGGGCGCTGGCGGAGGAGTAGCGATGATCGAAATGGACTTCAGCGTCCACGTGGACCGCACCGTGTTGGAGGTTGTCGATTCCTTCGAGGAGATGAACCGCCGCGACCGCGAGGAGTCCTGGCGGGCAACGCCGGCGGAGCGGTTCCGTTGGCTCGAGATCTGCAGGCGCGCGAATCATGGGCGAGCAAAGTACGAGGAAGGATTTCAGCGATTTCTTGAAGTCGCTGAACGATAACGGCGTCCGGTACCTGTTGGTGGGCGGGTACGCCGTATGCTTCCACGGCTACTGCCGTCCGACCCAGGACCTGGACATCTGGATCGCGGTGGAAGCCGACAACGCCCACGCGGTGCGGAACTGCCTGGTCGAGTTCGCCTTCGCCGAAGAACACGTCGATGAGGCCTGGTTCCTGGAGACCAACAAGATCGTCCGCATGGGTGTCATCCCCTGGCGGATCGAGCTGTTCACGTCGATCCTCGGCGTGGCTTTCGAGGCATGCTGGGAGCGCCGCGTCGAGGGTGACTTCTTCGGGAAGGACCTGGCGGACCTGGAGAACCTGCCGGAGCAGCCACAGCCCTGATGCACCCACCCGATGGCCTTGTGACTGTGACCGGCTTCCAGGGTCCGTGCTTCGGCACGGTACACCGCGGAGCCCTCCCCCGCCGCGAGGTGGTGCTCGTCCCACCCTTCGCCGAGGAGAAGAAGGCGGCCCAGCGCTGCCTCGTCGAGGCCGCCTGGTCGCTCGCCGCCGCCGGCTGTGAGGTGCTTCGCTTCGACTTCCGCGGCACCGGCGACAGCGCCGGCGGGTTCGGCGAGCACGACGTCGAGACCGCCGTGGCCGACCTGCACGCCGTGCTGGCCGGCAGAGCGCTGCCCGTCACCCTGATCGCCCTCCGCTTCGGCGCCACTCCCGCCTGGCTGGCCTGCACCGCGGACGCCGGCATCGACGAGCTCGTGCTCTGGGAGCCGGTGGTCTCGGGCGCGGCCTACCTCCGGCAGAACCGCCAGCGCAGCCAGATCCGCTCCGAGCTGACCAGCGGCGAGGCCGGCGCCGGTGCCGCCGAGGAGGACGGCGGGTTCGATTTCGACGGCTTCCCAGTCTCCGCCAAGATGTGCCGCGAGATGGCCGAGGCCGACCTGCTCACCGCGCCGCTGCCCGCCGTCAAGCGCGTCCAGATCGTCCAGATCTCCGGCTCGTCGCGGCCGAAGAAGCCGCTCCAGGACCTGCACGACAGGCTGGCCGGCGCGGGGATCGAGGTCGCGCTGCAAAGCGTGGCGGTGGAGCCGTTTTGGAGCAGCATCGGGATCGTGGATGCCTCGCCGGTGGTGGAGGCGACCCGGGGGTGGATGGTTGCCGCACCTAACCCCCCGGCCCCCTTCCCCACGGGGGAAGGGGGAGGGGCCGGGCCACCAGCGGGCACCGGTCCGGCCTCCGGAACTCCCCCTTCCCCCGTGGGGAAGGGGGCCGGGGGGTTAGGCGACCCCCGCTTCTACACCAACCACGACCAACGCCTCGCCACCGTCCTCTATCGTCCGGCCGAGCCCGTCGCCCCCACCGGCCGCGCCATCGTCCTCCTCCACGGCTGGAGCGGCTACCGCATCGGCCCCGCCAGACTCCTCACCGAGGCCGCCCGCGCGCTGGCCGCCGAGGGCCACCTCTGCTTCAGCTTCGACTTCCGCGGGCGCGGCGAGAGCGAGGGCGCGGTGGGCGAGGCCAGCCTGCGCAGCATGATCGACGATGCCGCCTTCATGGTTCGCCGCGCGCTCGAAGAGCCCGGCATCGAGCGAGTGACGCTCCTCGGCGTCTGCTCCGGCGGCGAGGTGGCCCTCGGCGCCTCGCTCAGTGACCCGCGCATCGACAGCCTGGCGCTCTGGTCCAGCCCCATCTTCAGCGGCGAGTTCACCCTCGCCCGCCAGGCCCGGCGCGGGCGGAAGGCGCTCCTCGGCTACGTCCGCAAGCTCTTCCTGCCGGAGACCTGGAGCAAGCTGCTCCGCGGGCAGCTCAACTGGCGGCTGATCGGCCGAGCGGTAAGCGGCGGGCGGAGCAGCGAGGACGCCGCCGTGGAGGACAAGGCGCCCGACACCGCCACGCAGATGACGGCCTTCGAGGCGTTCGCCGGCAGGCTGCTGTTCGTCTACGGCGGGAGCGACCCCGAGGCCGGCCCGGCGTGGGCGTTCTACCGCGAGTTCCTCGAGCGCACCGGCAAGCCGTACGAATACCATGAGGTGGCGGGGAGCAACCACAACTTCTATTCCGTTGGATGGAAGCAAGAGGTCATCGGCACGACTCTCAACTGGTTGCGTGAGCGCTGAAGCGGGAGGAGACCGCCATGTTCCTGGTGACGGGCGCGGCTGGCAACGTGGGTGAGCGGGTGGTGAAGCAGTTGGCGGAGACCGGCCGGCCGCAGCGCGCGCTGGTCCGCACCGCCGAGCAGGCCGTCGTGACCGAAGCGCTCGGCGTCGAGACGCTGGTCGGCGACCTGACGCGGCCGGCCGACCGGCAGGCCGCGCTGGCGGGCGTCGAGAGCGTGATCGCCTGCCACACCGCGGTGCACTCCTCGGGCTTTGACGAGCCGCTCTTTGTAGACGGCCAGGCGACCGAGGCGCTGATCGAGGAGGCCGTGGCCGCCGGGGTGCGGCACTACGTGATGCTCAGCCACGTGGCGGTGGAGCAGGAGAGCGGCTCCGGCTGGCTCGCCGGGCTGCGCGGCGCCGAGCGCGAGCTGCGGTCGCAGGAGGGCATGGCCTACACCATCCTCCGGCTCACGCCGCTGATGACCGAGCTGGTGCGTCTGCCGCTGACGGGCAATCCCGGCAAGAGCCACTCGCTGCTGGTGTTCGGCAACGGCCGCAACCGGATCGCGCCCGTCTCCCCGCGCGACGCGGCGAACCTGGCCGTGCGCTGCGCCGTGCGGCACGAGGCGCTCGACGAGCTGCTCGCGGTCGCCGGGCCGGAGACCTACACCTGGGACGAGATGGCCGGGCTCTACTCTCGCGCTTACGACGTGCCGGTGGCGTCCTGGAAGCTGCCGCGCTTCTTCCTCGCCCTGGCGCGGCGCATCGTGTCGATCTTCAACGTCCCGGCGGCGGAGCGGCTGGCGGCCTTCGAGCTGCTGTTCAGCGGCGACCTGGTGGCCGACCCGGCGGTGGTGGCCGGGCGCTTCGGGCTGGAGCTGGAGGATCTCGTGACCTACCTCCGCCGCTAGGAGGACGCGGTGCAGGCGCCGCGGGCGGAGGAGGAGCACGCGGACGAAGAGCCGCCGCCGGTGCGCGCGGTGGAGACGGCTCCTCCGCCTCCGCCGGACGAGCCGGAGGCGCCTCCGGGCCGCACCACCGAGGCGGAGCACCCGCAGGTGGAGGCCGAGGACGAGCTGCCGGAGCGGACCATCGAGACTCAGCCGCCG
>JACPDV010000756.1 GCA_016183835.1 Armatimonadota bacterium | reverse complement strand
GTATTCCGGGGACGCCATACTATTTGTATTCCGGGGACGCCATACTATTTGCGATGCACCGTCGAGACGACGCCGGTGCTGGACAAGTGGGATGGCGATTGCGGGCTGGTGCCACGCCACTGCCATCCCCGAACCAATCGAGGTCACCCCGGAACCGTCATTGCGAGGAGGTCCGCCGACGAAGCAATCCCGTGCGCAGACGGGCTCCTGGAGCGGATTCCTGGTTGCGCGAAGGAGTTGGTGAACGAGACTGCTTCGTCGGCAGACCTTCTCGCAATGACGGCCTTTGGCCATCGATGCAGTGCGCGGTAGCCGCATCGCACCGGCAGTACAGCCGGGTGGCGTCAGTGCCCTTTGCCGTGTCCTCCGCCTGCGTCGCCGCCACCGTGTGGCTTGTCCGATCCGCCGCCGTGCGGCTTCTCGCCGCCACCGTGCGGCTTATCAGCGCCGCCGCCATGCGGCTTGTCAGCGCCGCCGCCGTGCGGCTTGTCCGCACCGTCGCCGTGGGGCTTGTCAGCGCCGCCGCCATGCGGCTTGTCCGCACCGCCGCCGTGCGGCTTGTCAGCCCCGCCGCCGTGCGGCCTGTCAGCCCCGCCGCCGTGTGGCTTGTCTGCACCGCCACCGACGGACCTGACCTTCGCGCCGCCGGTGACCAACACGCCGTGGCCCTTGCGCTTGGCCTCCACGAACGAGCTGTGCACCGTCTCGCGGACCACCTTCACGGTCGCCGGTTGAGCCGCGACCCGGTTGACCACATGGACGACGGTGTGCTCGAAGATCACCGGCTTGGGCCCCTTGGTCTTGACCAGGATCGGCCGCAGGTCGAAGTCGCGGAAGTCACGGTCGACCGTCACGTAGACGGTCTCGATCCGCGTCGCCGGGATCACCCGTACGTCCACCGGGTAGGTGACGGTCTGGGCCAGAATGACCCGCACGCCGACCTCCGTGGCGAACGTGACATCCTGGTAGGCGACGCCGGTGACGATCCGTCGGAGGTAGAACCCCTCATCGCCGACCCGCACGATCAAGGACGGACCCGGGACGTAGGTCGCCGGCAGCGGGAGCACGTAGTAGCCGTTCACATCGGTTTGCGCGACCACAGTCGGAGCGCCGACCGCCACGGCGTAGGCGTCACTGTCCCACACTCCCACGGTCACGTTGCCGACCGACAGGACCCCGGCGAAGGCATAGGCCGGCGAGATCAGCAGGCCGTCGAGCCACCGCGAGGTCCGCGGTTCCGCCGGCTTGCCGAACATGCCCTCCGGCGCGGTCACCTGGCCGGTGAGCTGCACCGTCTTCGCAGCCGGCTCCGGGGCGGGCGTCGCCGCCGAGGGCGTGGGTGTGGCGTCGGTCGGCTCCGGCGGGGTGGCCGGCTGCTGGCAGCCGCTGAGCGCCAGGCCACAACACACGACCAGCGCAGGCAGAGACGTTCGTCTGCTCATGGCTTGCCTCCTGTGCCCCTGAGCCCTTGCGCGCAGACCTCATCATGATCCCCATCCGGGGCAACCGCTACTACGGCAAAACCCGGATTCGCGGTGAACAGCACACGCATTCCGCGAGGTGCTCGGCGCTTGGATCGAGAGGCGTCGCGGTCGGCCGGGCTGCGGCCGGAGTGTCAGCGGCCGGGAGGGGCGGCCTTGGTGAGGGTCTCGAGGGTGGTGCAGCCCGCGCCGCCGGTGTCCCCCGCGGCGCAGCGGGGGCAAGCGCTGCAAGGCGCGCCCCCCTGTCTCCCGTGCGCCAGCGACCACAGCCTGCGCACCAGGCTCAGCGCCGCCAACGCCACGATCAATGCCACCAGCAGGTTCTGTGTGCCCATGGCTTCACCCCCATCCCAGGGCCCGCAGGCCGTGGAAGGTGAGCAGCGACATCACGTACGCCAGGCCGGTCATGTAGAGCTCCATGAACACCGCCCAGCGCCAGCCACCGGTTTCGCGCACCACCACGCCGATGGTGCTGATGCACTGGCAGGCGAAGACGAAAAAGATGAGGAGCGACGCCACCACGGCGGGGGTGAACAGCTTGGTCCCGTCGGTGCGCTCGGCCTGGCGCAGCTTGTCGACCAGGCTGGCGTTGTTCTCGTCATCGCTGCCCACGGAGTAGAGGATGCTGAGGGTGGAGACCATCACCTCGCGGGCGGCGAATGCGGCCACCAGGCCCACGCCGATCCGCCAGTCGAACCCCAGCGGCCGCACCACCGGCTCGATGCCGCGGCCGAGGCGGCCGAGCAGGCTCTGCTCGAGCTGCAGCCGGCCCTGCACGCGGTCCACCGCGGCCGCCAGGGCGGGACCCTCGGGCTTCACTCCCTGCGCCATCAGCTCGGCCCGCGCGAGGCCCGGCGCTTGCGACGTGTCGGCCTGCGGATAGGCGGAGAGGGCCCAGAGCATGATGCTCAGCGAGCAGATCACCGTGCCGGCGAAGCGCACGAAGACAAACGCGCGCTCCCACAGGGTGCGGGCGACGTCCGCAGCCTTGGGGCGGCGGTAGGGCGGCAGCTCGATCAGGAGCGCCGGGGTCGGCCCGCGCAGGATGGTGCGTTTGAGGATCGACGCCATGAGCAGCGCGGAGACGGTGCCGAGCAGGTAGAGCCCGAGGAGCACCAGCCCCTGGAGCGAGAGGGCTCCGCCGAGGACCTTGTGCCGCGGCACGAACGCGGCGATCAGGACGGCGTAGACCGGGAGCCGGGCCGAGCAGGTCATCAGCGGCGCCACCAGGATGGTGGTGATCCGGTCGCGCCGGCTGGCGATGGTGCGGGCGGCCATGATCCCGGGGATGGCGCACGCGTAGGAGGAGAGCAGCGGCACGAAGCTGCGCCCGTGCAGCCCCACCCGGCTCATGATGCGATCCATCACGAACGCCGCCCGAGCCATGTAGCCGCTCTCTTCCAAGAGCGCCAGGAAGAAGAACAGGCAGACGATCTGCGGGATGAAGACCACCACCGCGCCGACGCCGGCGATCACGCCATCGACGAGCAGGTCGGTCATCACGCCGGCCGGGAGGGTGGCGCGAACGGCGTTGCCGAGAGCGCCGACGCCGTTGCCGATCAGGTTCATGAACGGCTGGGCCCAGGTGAAGATGCTCTGGAACACCACCGCCATGGCCAGCACGAAGATCACCAGGCCCCACACGCGGTGGGTGAGGATGCGGTCGATGCGGTCGCTGCGCGTGACGTTGGTGGAGGGCGGCATCCCCGCGGTCACCTCGCCCACGAGCTGACGGAGCCAGGGGTAGCGCGAGGTGGCCTCGCAGCCCTGCCAGGGCAGACCCTCGGCGAGCATCGTCCGACGGGCGGTCTCGACCAGGTCCACGGCCTCTTTGCCCCAGCGCTGGTGAGCCTCGTCCGTGCCGTCGGGCGAGGTGATGAGCCGCAGCGCCATCCCGGGGGCGTGCTCGCGGAGGGCGTCGTGGCGCTCGACGAGCGCGTCGGCCACCTGGTCGGCGGCCTGCTGAAGCGGCTCCGCCAGCGGCGTGCGGACCCGGCTCGGCTGCGCCTCGATGATGCTCGCCTTGAGGGTGTCGAGGCCGGTCCCGAGGTGCGCCACGGTGGGCACGACCGGCACACCCAGGCGGTGGGAGAGGCGGTCGATGTCGATGCTGGCGCCGAAATCCTCGACCAGGTCGACCATGTTGAGCGCCACCACGGTGGGGTAGCCGAGCTCGATGATCTGGGTGGCGAGGAAGAGATTGCGCTCGAGGTTGGTCGCATCGACGACGACGATCACGGCGTCGGGCGGCGCGGTCTCCGCGCGCCAGCCGAGGAGCACGTCGCGGGCGATCTGCTCGTCC
Source organism: Armatimonadota bacterium (assembly GCA_016183835.1). Classification (GTDB taxonomy): domain Bacteria; phylum Armatimonadota; class UBA10988; order UBA10988; family UBA10988; genus JACPDV01. The sequence continues at coordinate 529 of JACPDV010000756.1, read as the reverse complement.
GGTGACTGGGCCGTGAGGGAGTAGGCGCCGGGGAGATCCAGGACCTCGACCTCGCGCCCGTCGATGCGGCAGGCGCCGGTCTTCTTCTCGACGGTGACGCCGGGGTAGTTGCCGACCTTCTGCCGCAGCCCGGTGAGCCGGTTGAAGATGGTGGTCTTGCCGGCATTGGGGTTGCCGGCCACGGCCACGGTGAGCACCTTCTCGACCGCCGGCGCGCGGAGAGCCATGCTGTTGACCTTGGGTGCGGCCGGAAGCCGGTCAGGCGGCCATGCGGCGGAGGACCTCGACCGTGACGTGCCGGGCGCAGCGCCGGCAGACCGCGAACCGATTGCTGAAGACACACAGGACCACCGGGTCGCCATGGGAGACGATGGTCACCTCGGCCCCCTCGTACAGACCCAGCTCGCGCCACTGCTGGCCCAGCAAACTCGCAATTGCCGCGGCGCCCGCCACACGCGGATCACCCCAAACGGTCCCCGTGGGCCCACACATCGATAGGTCTTCGATGTCGATGCGGATAAACAATTCC
>JACPDV010000122.1 GCA_016183835.1 Armatimonadota bacterium | reverse complement strand
TCATTCCGGCCAGCATCGTCAATCTCGCCGCTGGTCAGGTCTCCATTCGATTTGGCGCCAAAGGTCCAAACAGTGCGACGGCGACGGCTACGCGCTCCACCTGGTCGGCGGCGGCGCCGAAGGGGCGCTGCTCTACCTTTTCCGGCAGGGCCCCCGGATCATCAGCGCGCCGGTGCCCGCCGACCTGCACACGCTCACCGTCGCACACGACGGCGGGGTCACCTGGGTCGAGGGCAACGGCCAGGACCTGCTCGTCTACCACGACGCCGAGCCGCTGGCGGGGCCGCGCGTGGCGCTCCGGGTGGCGGGCAACGACGTGCTCTACCACGTCAAGTGCCGGCGCGAGGGGATCATCGACGAGGTTTTCGACAAGGCGCCCGCCGCCTGGGTCCAGCAGGGGCACTGGGTCGTCACCAACCGCTTCTCGTGCACCCCCACCTGGTCACACATGACCGCCCTCGAGCGCGGCGGCCTGGGCGGCATCTGGCACAAGGACGCCTTCCCAGGCAACGTCACCATCGAGTACTACGCCGGCATGCGGATGCAGTCCGACTACTCGATGATCTACCCGCGCTGCGGCGACTTCAACTGCACCTTCGCCGCCCGGCCGTTCAGCCTCGACACCGGCATCAGCCTCATCCCGGGCGCCTGGGACAAGGGCTGGACCGGAGTCTGGAGCCGTTACGCACAAGGCAACAACACCCTCGTCGAGACCGACCGGCCGCTCGTCCCGCGCACCCGCGAGGACAGCGGGCAGCGCTACATCGCCGTGCCCTACATCTCCGCCGGACGTGACGTCCACGGCGCTTGGTACTACGTCAAGAGCCGGTATGTCAACGGCAAGCTCGAAGGCTACTTCGACAACGAGAAGGTGCTCTCCGGCGACGCCCCCAAGGCCGACGGCGACCGCGTCGCCTTCTGGACGCAGGACGACCAGATCGTCCTCGCCCGCGTGCGCATCACGTACGAGAACAAGGCGATCCCCAGCCGGCTGGTCGACGCCGACCCGGTAGCGCCCCAGCCCGAGTACCCCAACCCGCTGCTCCTCACCACCAACGCCGCGCCCGGGATCGCCTTCGACTTCGACGACTCCACCCAGGGCTGGGCGCCGCGCGACCGCTACCGCGATGTGACCGTGCAGCAGGGCAAGGAAGGCGACCGGCGCTTCCTCCTCGTCACCAACCAGCTCCCCGGCGGCTCGTTCGAGGCGGCCCTGCCGCTCGCCGCCGCCGGCGGCATCGACAGCCTCTCCCTCGACAAGGCGGCCGTGCTCCGCTTCGACTACAAGCTACCGGCCGAGACCCGGATCGACCTCTACCTCACCACCAACAGCAAGCAGTACAGCATCCCGCTCACGGGCAGCGCCGAGGACACGCCGCTGAACCCGGTGCTCCTCAATCCCGGCGGGCTGACCGCCGACGGGCAGTGGCACACCGCCCGGCTCCCCATCGGCGCCGCGCTCAGAGAGCGCTTCGGCAAGACCAGCGTGGCGCTCACCGACCTGCGCTTCGGCAACCTGCACCAGGGCTACCTGCTGGCCGGCTTCGGCGGCAACCCGGCGGGCGCCTGGTACGCGCTCGACAGCTTCGCCATCGTCCCCGAAGTGGGCGCCAAGGTCGCCCTCGCGCCGGTGGTCAAGGTGCTCCCCAAGGCCGGCGTCGCCCCGCCCGCCATCAAGACCGTCCGCGCCGTGCTCGACAAGAGCCCGCAGACCGTCCCCAGCGACGACAGCGCCGGGGCCAACCCGCCCACCCCGGCCGAGGGCGGCTTCTATTACCTCCATGCGCAGGCCACCCTGGAGGACGGCACCGTCACCCCGCCGGCCCACCTCCCGCTCCTCGTCGTCACCAACCCGGCGCCGCTCAAGCCGCTCGAGGACAACCCCGCCTGGGACGGAGGGCCGCTGGCCTTCAGCTTCGGCGACTCCGCACCCACCGACGCGAGCCTCACCGTCGGCGACAAGACCCTCACCTTCGAGCAGGCGGCCCACTTCGACGGCGCGCAGAAGCGGCTCAGCCTCGACCCGTCTGCGGCCGGGCTCACCTTCACCGACGGGCAGAAGGTCGCCTTCAAGCTCACCGCCACCTACGCCTCGGGCGGCAAGGAGGAGAAGAGCTTCGAGCGCGTCTTCACCCTCGGCTTGGACAAGACCCCGCCCGCGCCCCCGGTGATTAGCGGCGGCACCCTCTACTACGACGGCAACCGGCCCGGCATCCCGTTCGAGCCGGCCTACCCGCAGTACACCCACGTCAGCGTGGACCCGAGCGAGTCGCCCGACGGGCTGAGCCCGAGCTTCCGCATCACCAACCTCGTCCCGGCGGGGCAGATGCAGCTCAACCTGGCCAAGGAGTCCGTCGACCTGGCCGCCTGCCCGGTGCTGATGTTCGACTACAAAGTCTCCCAGCCGGTGCGCAACGACTTCCGGCTCTACACCGCCGGCAGCTACTTCAGCGTCACCTTCACCGACAGCTCGGGGCCTTACCTGCCGCTCGCCACCATCCCGAACGTCGCGCGCGACGGCAAGTGGCACCGGGCCGAGATCAACCTCCAGCGCCCCATCGCCGCCAGCGTGCCGTTCGGCGCGCGGATGTACGACCTGCGGCAGTTGATCGCCATGGAAGAGAGCTACTCCGGCGAGGCGCCGGGCGCGTCGTACTGGCTCGACAACCTGCGCATGGTGCGCGTGGCCAGTGGTGCCGGCGTCAAGCTCGCCTGGCAGGCCGCCGACGCGAGCGGCATCGACAAGTACCGCTACGTCTTCAGCGAGAAGGAAGACGCCGAGCCGGCCACCGAGCTTCCCGGCACGCAGACCAGCGAGAGCTTCAAGCCGGGCAAGGACGGGCTGCTCTGGTTCTCGCTGCAGGCCTGCGACAAGGCCGGCAACTGGGGCAAGCCGACGCGCATGCCCATCCTGGTGGACAGCACGCCGCCCGTCTTCGGCACACCCACCCCGGCGCCCGGCCCGCTCGGCGCCTGGAACGTGAGCGTCCCGGTGGACGGCTGCGACATCGCCGACCTCGACCCGGCCGCGCTGAAGTTCACCGCCGGCGACAAGACCGTGCCCGTGACCGACGGGAACGTGGTCTACAGCCCGGCGCAGAAGAAGCTGGTGTGGGACTGGTGCCGGGCGACCAAGCAGTTCAGCGGGCGGGTGGCCGACGGCACCGCCGTGAAGCTGGGCGTGGCCGGCTCCGACGCCGCCGGCAACGCCGCGGCCCCGGGGAGCTGGGACTACACGGTCACCTACGCCGCCGACAAGCAGCCGCCGCTCGCGCCCGACGTGCAGGTGCCGAACCAGCCGCTGCGCAGCATCGAGACCTTCAGCGACACGATGGGCAGCCTCGACAACGGCTGGGGCAGCTACCGCTCGCCGGTGCAGAAGGTGATCGACCCCGAGCGCCAGGACGCCTGCGCCCAGATCACCACCACCGGCAGCGGCGTCTACCTGACCTACGGCGCCACCGACCTGAACAAGCACCCGTTCCTCAGCTTCGACTACAAGATGGGGCCGAACGTGGTGCTCCACCTGATGCTCTATTGCGCCAACGGCACCTACTACTCGGTGGCGCTGAACGGCAAGGACCGCACCTACACGCAGATCGGCGCCGCGGGCGTGGCGGCGGACGGCAAGTGGCACACGGCGGTGATCGACCTGGGCAGCATGGTCAAGCAGAACCTGCCGAGCCTCAACGCGCCGCACCTGTCGCACATCGTGCTCAGCGAGTATGGCAGCTCGGGCGGGCAGACCTACTGGCTCGACAACGTGGCCGGCTTCGGCCCGATGGGCAAGGACGTGGCAGCGAGCTGGGTGGCCTACGACGCGACCGGG
>JACPDV010000755.1 GCA_016183835.1 Armatimonadota bacterium | reverse complement strand
TCATCGGCTGTGCCGGCGCCCTCTCGGGACTCGGCTTCGCCGGCTGGGGGACCCGGCGTTGCCGCCTTCGCGAGGCGGCGCTGCGTGACGAGGAGGAGCGGCTCCGGGTGACCCGCGCCGAGGTCGAGAAGACCCGCGCCGAGGCCCTCCTGGAGGCGCGCGACAGCGCCGAGAGCCTGCGCCGCCGGGCCGAGGACGAACTGCGCGACCGCCGCGCCGAGCTGCAGCGGCTCGAGGAGCGGCTGATCGCTCGCGAGGACAGCCTCGAGCAGCGCGCCGCCACCCTCGAGCGCCGCGACGCCGACGCGTTGACGTTCGAGCGCTCGCTCCACGAGCGGGCCGCCGCGCTCGCCGAGGCCGAGGCGGAGGGGCAGCGCGAGCTCGAGCGGCGCGCCGAGCTGACCGCCGCCGAGGCGCGCGAGCTGGTGCTCCAGCAGGCCGAGGGCGCCGCGCGCGAACACGCCGACCGGCTCGCCCGCAAACTCGAAGACGAGGTCCGCCGCGAGGCCGAGCGCCGCGCCCGGCGGATCCTCGCCCTGGCCATCGAGCGCTGCGCCGTGGACCATGTGACCGAGACCAGCGTGGCCGTGGTGCCGCTCAGCGGCGACGACGTGAAGGGCCGCATCATCGGCCGCGAGGGGCGCAACATCCGCTGTTTCGAGCAGCTCACCGGCGTCGACCTGGTGATCGACGACACGCCCGAGGCGGTCGTCATCTCAGCCTTCGACCCCCTCCGCCGCGAGCTGGCCCGGATGGCGCTCGAACTGCTCGTCGCCGACGGGCGGATCCATCCCACCCGCATCGAAGAGGTGGTGGGGAAGTGTCGCGCGGAGCTCGGGCAGCAGATCCACGAGCTGGGAGAGCAGGCGGCGCGCGAGGCCGACGTGGCCGGCCTGGCCCCCGAGCTGTTGACCTGCCTCGGCCGGCTGCACTTCCGCACCAGCTACGGGCAGAACGTGCTGCGCCATAGCGTGGAAGTGGCCCACCTCGTCGGCCTGATGGCCGCCGAGCTGGGGGCCGATGAGCGTGTCGCGCGGCGGGCCGGACTGCTGCACGACATCGGCAAGACCGCCGACAGCGGTGCCGGTCCGCACGCTCTGGGCGGGACGGACCTGGCCCGCGCGCACGGCGAGAGCCCGGAGGTCTGCGAGGCGATCGGCGCGCACCACGGCGAGGTGGAGGCGGCCGGCGAGGCCGCGGCGCTGGTCCTTGCCGCCGACGCCGTCTCCGCCGCCCGGCCGGGCGCCCGGCGCGATTCCCTCGAGCACTACGTGCAGCGCCTCGAACGGCTCGAATCGCTCGCCGCCGAGTTCCCCGGCGTGGAGCGCGTCTACGCCATGCAGGCCGGCCGCGAGCTGCGCGTGCTGGTGCGCCCCAACGAAGTCAGCGACGACGAGGCGCTCGCCCTGGCCAAGGGCATCGCCGGGCGGATCGAGACCGAGCTGGCCTATCCCGGGCAGATCAAGGTCACGGTGATCCGCGAACACCGCGCCGTGGAATACGCCAACTGAGTCACCCGATGGTGGCATGCGGTGCCGCAGACCACCGACTATCCCGAGTCTGGGTCAACAAGTACCTGTTGAACTTTGCTGAACGGAACGATATAGTATAGGATCCGGGCGGGACGAGCAGTCGTCCGCGGCGCTCCCGGAACCTTGGTGACGATCAGCATGGACGGCCTGCCCCGGCGTCTGGGAATTGCGTTCCCGGTTCTGGTGGCCGCGTTGGTGGCTGGGGGCGTCTGGTTCTACCGTGACCAGGAGCAGCACGTCCGGGCCGGCGCCACGGCGGAGCTGCAGTCCATTGCCCGGCTGAAGGCCGGCCAGATCGCGGCCTGGCGGACGGAGTGTGCGAACCAGGCCGGGCTGGTGGCCGATGGGCCGTTCCTCGCCGCCGGCGTCGCCGAATGGTTGGCCGAGCCGCATGCGACCGACACCCGGAAGCTGGAGGACCGGCTGCGCTCGATTCGGCTCCGCCTCAGTTGCCGCGGCGCGGCGCTGCTCGATCGGGGCGGCCGGCAGCGGCTCGACGACCGCGGCCGCGCGGGGCCGGTGGACCCGGCGTTGCAGGCCGCCGTGAGCGCGGCCCTCAGCCAACACCGACCGCAGTTCACCGATCTCCGCGCGGGCACGGGCGGTTCGCCGCCGCACCTCCACGTGGTGGCTCCCATCTACGCCGGAGCCGGCGCCGAGCCGCTCGCTGCGATCGCCCTGCGCTTCGACGCCACCGACTTCCTCTATCCCTTGCTTGACTCCTGGCCCTTGCCCAGCCGGACGGCGGAGACCGTCCTCGTGCGCCGCGACGGCGACTCCGTGCTGTTCCTCAGTGAGCTGCGGCACCAGAAGGGCGTGGCGCTCAAGCTCCGCATCCCGCTCACGCGGACCGACGTGCCGGCGGTGCAGGCCGCACTCGGGCAGCGGGGAGTGACCGAGGGCGTCGACTACCGCGGCGTGCCGATCCTCTCCGTCGTGGAACAGGTGCCCGGATCGCCCTGGCTGATGATCGCCAAGGTGGACCGGGCCGAGGCGCTCGCCGAGTGGCGCTCCCGCTCGGGACTGCTGCTGGCCCTGATGCTCTTCGGCGCCGTGGCGATCATCGCCGGCACGGGCATCATCTGGCAGCGCGACGCGCGCCGTCACCTCGTCGCCCGCTACCGCGCCGAGGCCGCTCACCGCGCCAGCGAGGCGCGCTACAGCGCCATGCTGATGAGCATCGGCGACGCGGTGACCGCCACCGACTCCGAGGGCCGCGTGGCGCTCATGAACTCGGTCGCCGAGGCCCTCACCGGCTGGCCGCTCGACCAGGCCCGGGGCCGCCCGCTGAGCGATGTCTTCCGGATCCTCAACGAGGACACCCGGCAGCCGGTGGAGGACCCGGTGGCGCGGGTGCTGCGCGAGGGCGTGGTGGTGGGCCTGGCCAATCACACCATGCTGCTCGCCAGGGACGGCGCTGAGTACCCCATCGCCGACAGCGGCGCCCCCATCCGCGCGGACGACGGCGAGATCACCGGCGTGGTGCTGGTCTTCCGCGACCAGACGGAGGAGCGGCGCGCCGAGCTGGCCCGACGCGAGAGCGACGAGCGCGCGCGGGAGCTGTTCGAGCACATGAGCGAAGGGCTCGCGCTGTGCCGCGTGATCTACGAGAACGGCGAGCCCTGCGACTGGGTCTATCTGGCGGTCAACGAGGCGTTCGGGCGCCTCACCGGGCTCACCGACGTGGTGGGCCGGCCGGTCACCGAGGTCATCCCCGGCATCCGCGAGACCGACCCGGAGCTGTTCCGGATCTACGGCCGCGTGGCCCGCGGCGGGCCGCCCGAACGGTTCGAGACCTACGTCCAGGCCCTGGACATGTGGTTCTCGGTCTCCGTCTACTGCTTCGAGCCCGAGCACTTCGTGGCGATCTTCGACGTCGTCACCGAGCGCAAGCAGGGCGAGCAGGCCCTCCGCGAGAGCGAGGAGCGGTACCGCGTCCTGTACGAGAGCTCCCGCGATGCCCTGATGACCCTGGCGCCGCCCGAGTGGCGGTTCACCTCCGGCAACCCCGCGGCGGTGGCCATGTTCGGGGCGCGCGACGAGGCGGAGTTCACGGCGCGGCCACCCTGGGAGCTGTCGCCGCCGGAGCAGCCCGACGGCCGCCGGTCGGGCGACAAGGCGCGCGAGATGATCGACACCGCCATGCGCGAGGGCTCCCACTTCTTCGAGTGGACGCACAAGCGGCTGAGCGGCGAGGAGTTCCCGGCGACCGTCTTGCTCACCCGCATGGAGCTGGGCGGAGAGGCGCTGCTGCAGGCCACCGTCCGCGACGTGACCGAGCAGCAGAGGCTGGCGGAACAGGCCCGGCAGGCGCAGAAGCTGGAGGCCGTGGGGCAGCTCGCCGGCGGCCTGGCGCACGACCTGAACAACCTGCTCACGCCCATCCTGGCCAACGGCGACCTGCTGCAGCAGTCCGCGGAGCTGACCGAGGACGACCGCGAGTCCGCCGGCGAGATCGTGCAGGCGGCCGGCCGCGCTCGCGACCTTGTGCGGCAGCTCCTCGCCTTCGGGCGTAAGCAGGTCCTGCACATGCGGCCGCTGGATGTCAGCGCGCTCGTGCGCGAGTTTGCCACGCTGCTGCGGCGGACCATCCGCGAGGACATCGTGATCGAGACCGAGCTGGCCGAGGGCCTCCCCCTGGTGCGGGCCGACGCGGGGCAGCTCGAGCAGGTGCTGATGAACCTGGCGGTCAACGCGCAGGACGCGATGCCGCACGGCGGCGTGCTGCACATCGCCACGGCCGAGGGCGAGCCGGTCCCCGGCGCCGGGCGCGCGGTGAAGCTGACGGTGAGCGACACCGGCAGCGGCATGGACGCCGCCGTGCGCGAGCGGGCGTTCACGCCGTTCTTCACCACCAAGGGCGAGGGCCGGGGCAGCGGGCTGGGCCTCGCCACGGCCTACCGCATCCTCCAGCAGCACGGCGGCGCCATCAGCCTGGAGAGCGAGCCGGGCCGGGGCACCACCTTCTACCTCTACCTGCCGGCGGCCGGCGAGGCGGCCGCGGAGCCGAGCAAGGTCGAGGCGGTGGCAGCGGACTCCCCGGGCGAGCCGGCCGGCGGCGCGGAGACCGTGCTGGTGGTGGAGGACCAGGAGATGGTGCGCAGCCTGGTGGTGCGGGGCCTGTCCCGGCTGGGGTACACGGTGCTCGCCGCGGCGGGGGCCGGCGAGTGCCTGGCGCTGATGGAGGGCTACTCCGGCACGCTGGACCTGGTGTTGACCGACGTGGTGATGCCGGGGATGAACGGCGCCGAGCTGTACGCGCTGGTGGCGGAGCGCTATCCGGGCACGAAGGTCCTGTTCATGTCGGGCTATTCGGACCACACGGTGGCGGCGCGCGGGGTAGTGGAAGAGGGCGCGGCGTTCATCCAGAAGCCGTTCTCGATCCAGGCGCTGGGGCAGAAGGTGCGGCAGGTGCTGGAGGGCCGGGGCTAGCGTGAAGGCGGTCCGCCCCCTGTTCGGCGTTAGCGGTTTGTGAACAGGGGGAAAGATGGAAACACGGCACCCCGGAATCATGTCGAAGTCCAGTGAGTCCGGTGTGGCGAGGGTCGTGCCGAGGCTTTCCGGCGGTGGCAAGTTCGGGGCGGAGTTGATTGACGGCCCCTCCCCGGAACGCTATACTGTCGGACTGTGACCCGTTAAGCAGCGGCTCGAGAGGGCCGCGCGAGCGGGTAGACGTGGTAAGGGTCACGCACCGGCGGGGAGGCATCGCGAGGGAGAGGAAATGAAGGACACTCGACCCGAGCGGTGCTCCGACCGTCGAGAGCGTGCAAATCGACTCACGGAGGAGTGCAAGAAATGAGCAAGAAGGCTCTTCTTGCCGTGGCCGTGTCCGTGTTGTGCACGGGCGCCACCTTCGCTGCCAACTCGACCCCGTTCGCGGACGTCCCGTTTGACCACTGGGCGTACACGGCGATCCAGGAGATGGCGAAGGCGGGCGTGTTGGAGGGCTATCCCTCCGGCACGTTCAACGGTACGCAGCCCATGACCCGGTACGAATTCGCACAGGCGATCTATCGGGCGTACACGTTGCTGAGCAAGAAAATCGACGCGATCAAGCCCGTCGGGACCGGAACCGGGCCCACGGGCGCCACGGGCGCCCCAGGTGCCGCGGGCGCACCGGGCGCCGCGGGTGCACGCGGTGAGCGTGGCGCTGCCGGTGAGCGCGGCGCTCCCGGCGAGCGCGGCCCGCAGGGCATGGCCGGCGGACCCGGCAAGGACGCCGTCGCGTCGAGCGAATGGGCTCAGCGGCTCGAGAAGCTGGAGAAGCTGGTCGCCGAATTCAAGCCGGAATTGGACCGGATCGGCGCCGACGTCAAGGCGATGCAAGCTCGGATCGCCGCGGCGGAAAGCAAGCTCCAAGCTCTGAGCGAGACCGTCCAGAACCATGAGAACCGGTTGGCAGCCCTCGAGAAGTGGCAGTGGTTCGCCAATGTCAAGACCGAGATGGGTGTCGACGGTACGCTGAACATCCCGGGGGGCTTCTCCCCCAACATGACGTTCGACCGGGGTGAGGCCTACACGTACCTCAGCCTCCGCGCGGGCATCGACGCCAATCTCGGCGGTGAGATGCGCGGGCGGTTCAGCTGGTGGTA
>JACPDV010000737.1 GCA_016183835.1 Armatimonadota bacterium | reverse complement strand
GCTGCTCGGCGGGGTGGTGTTCACCGAGATGGTGTTCGCCTGGCCCGGCATCGGCTCGCAGGCGGTGGCCGCGATCTTCAACCAGGACATCCCCGTGGTGATGGGCACGGTCCTGTTCAGCGCCGCCTTGGTGGTCTCGGCGAATCTGGTGGTCGACATGCTCTACTTCTGGCTCGACCCGCGGCTGCGCGACGGGGGAGCCGGCACATGAGCGCGCCCCTGCTGCAGATCGAGCAGCTCCAGATCGCCTTCGGCCGCGTGGCGGCGGTGGACGGGCTGTCGCTGGCCGTGGAGGCCGGCCGCACCACGGCGCTGGTGGGCGAGAGCGGGTCGGGCAAATCGGTCAGCGCGCTGAGCGTGCTCGGCCTCCTCCCGCCGGCCGCGCAGGTGACCGGTGGGCGGATCCTGTTCGACGGCGCCGACCTGTTGACCCTCTCGGCCGAGGAGCACCGTCGGGTGCGCGGGCGGGCCATCGGTTTCGTCAGCCAGGACCCGCTGGCGGCGCTGAACCCGGTCTATCGCATCCTCCCGCAGGTGGAGGAGGCGGTCCTCGCGCACCAGCGGCTGCCCCGGACGGAGGCGCGCGAGCGGGCGTACGAGGCACTCGAGGTGGTCGGCCTGGGGCACCGGGCGCGGCAGTTCCCCCACCAGCTCTCGGGCGGGCAGCGGCAGCGGGTAGTGATCGGCATGGCCATCGTCTCCCGCCCGCGCCTCCTGATCGCCGACGAGCCGACCACCGCGCTCGACGTGAACGTGCAACGGGAGATCCTCGATCTGCTGCTCAAGCTGCGCGACGAGCTGGGGATGGGCCTGTGGCTGATCACCCACGATCTGGCGGTGGTGGCCGAGACCGCCGACACGGTGACGGTGATGCAGGCCGGGCGGGTGGTGGAGCAAAACGGCGTGTTCGAGCTGTTCGCCGCACCGCGCGAGCTGTACACGCGGCAGCTCCTGGCCGCGGCGCGGTGGGAGGAGCCGGCGGATGCGTAACGCCCTCCTCTGGCTCCTCGCGGCCCGTGCGGCGCTGGCCGATTGCTGCCTCCACGACCGCGACTCCATCGCCACGGAGCGCGCCGCCGCGCCGGGCTCGTACGAGGCGGTCTTCGGCGCCTGGCCGAAGCACACCCGCGAATACTACCAGCGCCGCCTGCGCCAGGTGGCGGACGAGGCCGGCAAGGGCGGCATGACCGCCGCGCTCTACGACGACAAGACCGTCGCCACCGCGCGGCTGGGCGACCTCAAGCAGGCCGTGGCGCTCCTCCAGGAGAAGGAGAAGGCCTTCCCCGGCGAGCCGGGCACCCTGGCCAACCTGGGCACGCTGCGCATGTGGCAGGAGCGCTGGGACGACGCCGTGGCCGCTCTGAGCCGGCTGGTGGACCTGCACCCGGCAGGGGAGTTCGCGCTGGCGCGCTACCAGCTCGAGGCGGCCCGGTTCTACCAGCGCACCGACGGCGGGCTGCGAGCGGTGCCGGAGACCCTCCTCGGCTTCTCGTTCGAGCAGAAGCTGGGCGAGGGCTTCCGCGTCACCGCGCCGGGCGGCGGCGACGAGCGCGAGGTGGAGACCCAGCGCAAGCACGTGCTCGCCCGGCTGGGGCTCGGGGCCGACGCCTTCGACGCGCTGAACGACATGCTCGTGGAGTGGCCCACGGAGCAGGCGGAAGCCTACCTGGCGCTGGGCGAGCTGCTGGCGGCCTGGGGCGACCCGCGGCTCGCCTGGCACAGCTACCAGCGCGCGCTCGACCTGGACCACCCGCGCCGGGTCGACCTGGTCCGCTACCAGCACGACGTGCTGCTCAACCTCGACCCCGACTCGCGGCGCGACGTCACCCGCGCCCGGAGCTGGCGCACCCGCCGCCGCGCGCTGGAGTGGGTCGACGCCTACCAGCGCTTCGAGCGGGCGCTGATCGCCAAGGGCGGCGATCCCGAGGATCCCAAGGCGCTCGAGCCCTTCTTCCGGGAGCATCCCCGGCCATGAGCGAAGCCGCCCCGCTGCTGGAGGTGCGCGATCTGACGGTCTGCTTCGACGGGCCGGACGGGCCGGTGCGCGCGGTGGACGGGATCAGCTTCGACGTGCGCGTGGGCCGGACGCTGGGCCTGGTGGGTCAGAGCGGCTGCGGCAAGACCACCACCGGCCGCGCGGTGCTCCGGCTGGTGCGCGCCACCGGCGGCACGTGCCTGCTCCACGAGCAGGACGTGTTCGCGCTGCGGGGCGGCGAGCTGCTGGCTTTTCGCCGGCGGGCGCAGATGGTGTTCCAGGACCCCTTCTCCTCGCTCAATCCGCGCCTGACGGTGCGGCAGATCCTGGCCGAACCCCTGTGCATCCACCATCGCGCGACGCGCCGCGAGATGCCGGAACGGGTGGCGGAGCTGCTCCGCGACGTGGGGCTCGAGCCGGGCATGGCGCGGCGCTACCCCCACGAGTTCAGCGGCGGGCAGCGGCAGCGGATCGGGATCGCCAGGGCCCTGGCGGTGGAGCCCGAGCTGCTGGTGCTCGACGAGCCGGTGTCGTCGCTGGACGTGACCGTGCGAGCGCAGATCGTGGCGCTGCTCGAGGCACTCCAGGCGCGGCACGGCTTGAGCTACCTGTTCATCGCCCACGACCTGGGGGTGGTGCGACGGTTGTCCGACACGGTGGCGGTGATGCACCAGGGTCGGATCGTGGAGATAGGCCCGGCGGCGGAGGTGTACGAGCAGCCGCAGCACCCTTACACGCGGGAGCTGCTGGCGGCGGTGCCGGTGGCCGACCCGACCCGCCGGCGCGGGCGGGCCTGACCGCTACAGCCGCTTGTGGAACGCGATCAGGGCGATCACCATCCCGAGCACGCTGCAGAAGCTCATCGAGAGGGTGAAGCCGAAGGTCAGCTTGACCAGCACCAGGTCGAGCGAGAACGGCGGCTCGAGGCCCATCGGCAGCTCATTGATCAGCCACGCCGGGGCGCCCGCGCCGCTGAGGAGCCGGTTGATCACACTCCCGATCACCGCCCCGATGGCGATCACCATGACGAAGCGCAGGTTGTTCTTCAAGGTCGAGCCTCCAAGCCACACCCACCGCGATTCGACACCTGCTCGGCGGTGAAGTTCGGGTCAGCAAAGTCGGGAACGGGGGGCCGGTGTTGACCGTTGGGCGATCTCGGGACAGGTGGTAGAATGCCGAGGTCGGGGGACGCCGCCGGATTGCGAAGGCAACCGCAAAGGAGATAGCACGCATGGCTCACACGAGGAAGGTCCAGAAGATCCTGTCGTGGTACCGGTCGGACAACCCCGGCACCCTCGCCAACCTGGCCCGGATGCTGAACACGGGCCGGTTGGCCGGGACGGGCAAGATGGTGATCCTGCCCGTGGACCAGGGCGTCGAGCACGGACCGGCGCGGTCGTTCGCCCCCAATCCTGCCGGCTACGACCCGCGGTACCACATCGAGCTGGCGATCGACTCGGGCTGCAACGCCTACGCCGCCCCGCTCGGCTTCATCGAGGCCGTGGCCGCCGAATACGCCGGCGCGATCCCGCTGATCCTGAAGCTCAACAACTCGGACGGGGTCCTCAAGCTGGCCGGCCTGCAGCCCGCCCCGGCGGTCACCTCCTGCGTGGAGGCCGCCCTGCGCCTCGGCTGCGCCGCCATCGGCTACACCATCTACCCCGGCTCCGGCCTCCGCAACGAGATGTACGAGGCCCTCGCCCAGCTCACCGAAGAGGCCAAACGCGTCGGTCTGGCGGTGGTGGTCTGGTCCTACCCGCGCGGCGGCGACCTGAGCCTGGACGCCAAGAACGAGACCGCCATCGACGTCAGCGCCTACGCCGCCCAGATCGCGGCCCAGATCGGCGCGCACATCCTCAAGGTCAAGCCCTCCAACGACAGCATCTGGGACTCCAAGGCGAAGGCCGCCTACGAGAAGGCGGGGATCCCCATCGCAACCTTGGCTGAGCGGACCCGGCACATCATCCAGAGTGCGTTCGACGGGCGGCGGATCGTCATCTTCTCGGGCGGCGAGGCCAAGGGCACCGAGGACGTGCTGCAAGAGATCCGCGAGCTGGCCGAGGGCGGCGCGTTCGGCAGCATCGTGGGGCGCAACAGCTTCCAGCGGCCCAAAGCCGAGGCGATCGATCTGCTGCACCAGATCCAGGACATCTACAGGACGGCCGCCCGCGCGCGGCGGTGACGCCCGGGCTCAGGCCGGAGCGCCGCTCGAATCCACCCCCCACCCCCTCCCTGCCAAGGAGGGGGCAGGGGGAGGTCCAGTCCATGACTCGTGGGGACGGTAGGGACCTCACCCCGGCCCTCTCCTTGGCAAGGAGAGGGAGACGGAGACAGAGGGAGCCCGAAGGCGGCCCCGCTCTGTACCAGTCGCCCGGCCCGTGCTACCATCACGGCCCATGGCCCAGTCGCTCCCCACCTCGATGCCCGCCGCCGTCTACCGCGGCCCGGATGATCTGCGCATCGAGACGCTCCCCGTCCCCACCCTCGGCCCCGGCGAGGTGCTCGTTGAGGTGGCTGCCTGCGGCGTCTGCGGCACCGACCTGAAGAAGCTGCACCTCGGCCTCCAGCCGCCGCCACGGGTCTACGGCCACGAGACCGTCGGCCGCATCGCCGCCCTCGGCGACGGCTGCAACGAGTGGCAGGTGGGCGACCGCGTCGCCGTCTACCACCACATCCCCTGTGGCACGTGCCACCTCTGCCGGCGCGGCGTGCCTGCGCAGTGCCCGATCTACAAGCAGACCGGCGCCACCGCCGGGTTCGAGCCGGCCGGCGGCGGCTACGCCCGTTACGTCCGGGTGATGGACTGGATCGTCCGCGGCGGCGGCCTGGTGCGGGTGCCGGACGATGTCAGCGACCTGGCCGCCACCTTCGTGGAGCCGGTCAACACCTGCCTCAAGGGCGTGATCCGCTCGGGCCTGCAGGAGAACGACGTGGCCCACGTGGTGGGCGCCGGAGCGGTGGGCCAGCTCCTCGCCCAGCTTGCCGGCCTGCGCGGGGCACGGGTGGTGGTCTGCGATCTGCTCCCCGGCCGGCTGGCCGCGGCGAGCCGGCTCGGCGCGGCGGCCGCCGTGACCCCGGAGCACGTCGACGAGGTCATCGCCGAGATGACCGACGGGCTCGGCGCGGATGCGGTGTTCCTGGCCGCGCCGGTGTCGGCGGCCGTGCCCGAAGCCCTGGCGCGCGTGCGGCCAGGCGGTTCGGTGGTCCTGTTCGCGCACACCCGCGCGGGCGATCCGTTCACCGCAGACGCCGGCGAGGTCTGCACCCTGGACAAGCACATCGTGGGCAGTTACAGCAGCGACGTGGCGCTCAACGAGCTGGCCGCCGAGGCCGTCTTCGCCCGGCTGGTCGACGTCGAGTCGCTGGTCACGCACGTCTACCCGCTGGAGCGCATCGGCGAGGCCGTGGCGCGGGCGTCGCAGCCGGCGGACGATGCCCTGAAAGTGGTGGTGACGCCATGAGCGCCACGATGCGGGCGGCGGTGTTGTACGGCGCGGAGGAGGTGCGGATCGAGGCCGTGCCCATCCCGTCGGTCGGCCCGGGCGAGGTGCGCGTGCGGATCGGCTGCGCCCTCACCTGCGGCACCGACGCCAAGGTCTTCCGCCGCGGCTACCACGCCCGCATGATCCGCCCGCCGGCGGTCTTCGGGCACGAGTTCGCCGGCGTGGTGGAGACGGTGGGCGACGGCGTGACGAGCTGTGCCGTCGGCGACCGGGTGGTGGCGGCGAATTCGGCGCCGTGCGGCGACTGCTTCTACTGCCGGGTCGGGCAGCCCGAGCTGTGCGAGGACCTGCTCTTCCTCAACGGCGCCTATGCCGAGTACATCACGGTCCCGGCGCGGATCGCCGCGTGCAACTTGCACCGCGTGCCCGCCGCTCTGCCGCTGCGCCACGCCGCGCTGACCGAGCCGCTGGCCTGCTGCGTGAAGGGCGTGGAGGACACCGGGGTCCAGGCGGGCGACACCGTGGTGGTGCTGGGGCTGGGACCCATCGGGCTGATGATGGTCAGCCTCTGCGCCGCGCGCGACGCGCGGGTGATCGCCGTCGGCCGGCGGGAGCTGCGCCTGGCCACGGCGCGCGCGCTCGGCGCGGAAGAGGTGCTCGACGAGAACGCCCTCGCCGACCTCAACGCCGCGGTGCACGCGCTCACCGGCGGGCGCGGCGCGGACCGCATGATCGAGTGCGTCGGCCGGCCCGAGGTGTGGCAGACGGCGCTCGAGCTGACGCGCCGCGGCGGCGTGTGCAACCTCTTCGGCGGCTGCCCCGCGGGCACGACCATCAGCCTCGACACCACCCGGCTGCACTACGAAGAGCTGACCGTCCTGGGCAGCTTCCACCACACGCCGCGGCACATCCGTCAGGCGCTGGACCTGCTGGCCGCCGGCACCGTCCCGGGCGCGCGGTTCGTCAACGACGAAGTGACGCTCGACGGCGTGGTCGACGCGCTACAGCGGATGGGCGAGAAGACCAACCTGATCAAGGCGGCGGTTCTGTTGGCCGGCGAGACGTAGGGTCTACGCGTGCCGGCGGATCTGGTCCGCCACCCGCAAGTGCTTGTTGCACGCCTGGTCGCACAGCCCGCAGCCGTGGCACATCGCCGCCGAGTGGCGCATCGGGATGCTGCGGAGCAGTTCGCGCCCCAGGCCCGGCTCGCCGCGGTCGCGGTACATCTGTGCGCGCAGGTAGTCGGTCACCGCCACGCCGCG
>JACPDV010000736.1 GCA_016183835.1 Armatimonadota bacterium | reverse complement strand
GCCCGGCACCGACACCATCGTGGCCCGCTCGGGCGACGACCTCTACCAGTGGAACCCGAGGCAGCCCGATCTGCCGCCGCACCTGCCACTCGACGCCTGGACGCCGGACCCGCAGCTCGCGAAGGACCTGCGCTACCAGATCAACAGCGAAGGTGAGGTCTGGACCTACGACCTGCGGAGGACTCGGGTCGTGGAATCAAGGCGCCTCGACCACCCGCCGGTCGAGCGAGCGCTGATGGCCCTCGGCGTGGGGCCGGACGGCCTGATCTACGGCGGCGCTTACCAGTCTTACCAGCTCTTCCGGTACGATCCGCGCCGAGACGAGCTGACGACGCTCGGCTCCTACGACCCCACCTGGAGCGGCGAGCCGTACAGCTTCACGACGCGCGGGCCGGAGCTGATCATCGCCAGCTACACGAACGGCCACGTGGCGGCCTATGACCCAAGCAAGCCCTGGCATTGCACGGCGATGGAGCGGCTCAACCCGCGCGTGCTGGGCTTCTTCGGGCAGCAGGTCTACCGGCCCTACAGTGTGGCGGCCGCCACGGACGAGCGGATCTGGGCCGTGGGGCCGGCCGGCTGGGGCTCGACCGGCGCCGGCGTGGCATGGCTCGACCCGGCGACCGGCACGTCACACAGCACACGGCTCGAGCGCACGCCGAGCGACATCCTGCCGCTGCCCGGCAACCAGCTCCTGATCTGCGACTGGGACCGGCTCGTCTGGTGGGACGGCACGGCGGACAGGGAGCTGGCGGCGGCGAAGGTCGACGTGGGCATCCAGGGCGCCGTGCTGCTCCCGGGCGCACCGCCCCGGATCGCCTATGTCGGGGGCCCGGTGGTGGTCGTGGCCAGTCTGCCTCAGCCCGGGCAGGTCAAGGTCGAGCTGACGAGCCAAGGCCCCATCCCCGGGCAGCACTTGCAGCGCTACAGCCGCGGCGTGGTGATCGGCGGCCCGCAGGGCTTCGCCACCTGCCGTCTCCCGGAGGGTACGTGGCGGCAGTTGGCCAACGTGCCGTTGGGCTTGCGCTACGCATTCGTCTGCCACGACGACGTGGTCTACTTCCACCGCGGCAGCGCGCTGATGGCGTTGGCCATCCCACCGGAGGGTTGATGATCCCGGGCCGGAGCTGGCGCCGGGGCTTGTCACGGCTGGAGGCGGTGCGCGTGGGCAACGGCGTTCCGACCTATGGGTCCGCACAGACGGCCCTGGCCAGAGCCTCGATCACCCGGCTGTTGCCGGCTGCGTCCTTCACCGCAATGCGCAACGCGTGGCTACCGAGCGCCGCACCCGCGCCGTACTCGCGCAGGTAGACATCGCGGGCGCGGCAGCGCTCGCAGACCGCGGCCGCGTCGGGCCCGGTGGCGGGCAGGTCGCACAGCAGCCAGTTGGCCACGCCGTCGTGGACGGCGATTCCCGGCACAGCCTGCCTCAGCCCGGCCGCAAGCTCCGCGCGCAACCGGGCTGTCTCCGCATAGCGCCGCTTGTAGTAGGCCGGGTCGCGAAGGGCCGCCACGGCTGCAACCTGAGCCGGCAAGCTCACGGCCCAGGGCGGCGTCACACGGCGAAGCTGGTCCATCCACTCCCAGGGACCGCAGAGGTAGCCCACCCGCGCCCCGCTCAGGGCATAGGCCTTGGACAGCGACTTGCACACCACGACGTTGCGGCTGGCCGCGGCCAGCGGCTCGAGTGACTCGTCGCTCCCCGCATAGTCAACGTAGGCCTCATCGACCCACAGCCGCGCTGACGCCGGCAGATCCGGTAGCGACTCGGCAAGCTCGGCGCGCGGGATCAGCCGGCCGGTCGGGTTGTTCGGGTTGACCAGCACGACGAGGTCGGCACGGGTCTCGGCGGCGCGCCGGAAGAGCTGCCGTGGGTCGATCCGCAAACCGTTGTGGCGCGACAGGGGCAGCCGCTCGGTGCGGCATCCGATGACCTGCTCAGCGACGTGAACGTATTCGCCGTAAGTTGGCTCAGGAAGCAGCACAAGCGAATCGCGCGTCAGCCACTCGCGCAGCGCCAGGTAGATCAGGCACGACGACCCGGCGCCGACCGTCAGCGCCGGGACGGGGACTCCGCGCGCTGCGGCGATCGCGCGCACCAAGCCGGCACTCTCCACGGGCGGCGAGGTCCTTAGCAGCCAGGGCAAGAAGCTCTGCAGCGACTCCAGGACGCCCGGCGCGGGTGGGAACCAAGCGTCGAGGACATCGGCGTTGACCACTTCCGAGCTGCGTTCGAGCGTGTCGAACGTCTCTCCCACCGCCTCGAAGAACCGCCCGCCGTGGAAGCACTGTGCCGGCCGGTAGAAGGGAACACCCAGGTCCCACGAGACCGTCCGGCGCAACTTGCGCAGGAGCGGCGCCCGGCGTTGCAGGCCAGCGCGCAGGTCGTCCATGCTCGCACTCATCAGCTCGTAGGTCACGGCGCCGGCTTGTGTGGTGGGTCCCAGCGGCCGCAGGCCGACGGCGACATACATCTCCCGTAGATCGCGCCGCCCGATGGCCACCACGCGGGTGGCGCCGTGCGACTCGATCCACCGTAGCGCAGCGTACATCAGCAACACGGCCAAGCTGCTGCCGCGCCAGCGCGGCGCCACCGTGAGGAGGCGCACCTCGAACAACCCGGCATCAAAACCGAACGGCAGATCGCTCCGACCGAAGTACTTGTCGATGGAGTACGTGTCGCTCTCTGGCGAAGTGATGCTGACGAAGCCGGCCAGGTCGCCGTCCGCGGTGGCAACGAGGTATTCGTTGAGCGGGTCGAGGCCATCCGTCAGTCGGCCCGCCTCGTTCGGCCGGTGCTGACCCAGCTCCACGGCATAGACGGCATGTCGCATCTCATAGATACGAGCCCGGTCAGCCTCGGTAGCCGGCGCGATGCGCACCTTTTCAGGGGACACCATACCATAGGCGTTAGTTTTGGGCATGGTCGTCATCCTCCTCCGCCAACCAGAGCGCCAGCATCTGCGGCGGACGTTTCCGACGGTACCTCTCGCCGACGGCAAATCTGGCCTCCCGCAACCACTCCAGCAG
>JACPDV010000733.1 GCA_016183835.1 Armatimonadota bacterium | reverse complement strand
TCCTCCCCGGAGGGTGTCTGCGAGCCCAGTCCGGCCCCCTCTCCCGCCGGGAGAGGGACGGGGTGAGGGTTCCCGCGCGATCCGGCACGCTTTTCTTGGCCCTCACCCCAACCCTCTCCCGGTGGGAGAGGGGGCGGATCCGGACACATCGACGCCGCTTGACACCCTCTCATCGCCGCGGATCGTCGGCGGGCAGTCGAGCCAGCACGTCGCGCACGCCCTCCGACCGCTCGGCGCGGCAGATCAGCAGCGCGTCGGGCGTGTCCACCACCACCAGGTCCTCCACCCCCACCAGCGCCACCAGCCGGCTCCCGCCGTGGACGAGGGTCCGCCGGCAATCCACCGCCACCACTTCGCCGCGGGTCACCACGTCACTTCCCGACCGCGCCGCGAGCACGTCGAGGAGCGTCTTCCAGCTCCCCAGGTCGTCCCACTCCAGCGCCGCGGGGATGGTCACCACCCGCCCGGCCAGGCTCTCCGGCTCGAACAGCAGGGTGTCCACCGGGACGCTGTCGAGCGTGGGGTAGAGCCGGTCGAGCTGCGCCGGGTCCGCCTCTATCTGCGCCAGCCCGGCCGCCATGCCCGGGTTGTAGCGCGCGATCCCCTCGAGCACGGTGCGCACGCGGAAGACGAAGTAGCCCGCGTTCCACAGGTAGCAGCCCGCGGCCACGTACCGCGCGGCGGTGTCGCGATCGGGCTTCTCCACGAAGCGCTCCACCGGCAGCACGGCCAGCTCATCGGGCACGCTGCCGCCGACGCGGATGTAGCCGAAGCCGGGATTGCCCCAGGTGGGCCGCAGGCCGATGGTGACGAGCCGCTCGGGGTGCCGGGTGACCTCCTGGCCGCCGAGGAGGAGCGCCTGGCGGAAGACCTCGGGCCGGCCGATGACGTGGTCGGCGTGCACGGTGGCGAGGACGGCCTCGGGATCGCGACGGGCGAGGGCGGCGGCGGCCATACCGATGGCGGGCCCGGTGTTGCGCGCGGCGGGCTCGACGAGGATGTTGCCGGCGGGCAGCTCGGGGAGGTGCTCACGGCAGAGGCCGGTCAGCTCGCGGGTGGTGGCGACGAAGATGCGGTCCGGCTCGGCGAGCGGGCGGAGCCGGTCGTAGGTCTCCTGGATCAGGCTGCGCTCGCCGAGGAGCGGTTGGAACTGCTTCGGCTCGGCCCGGCGCGACATGGGCCACAGGCGGGTGCCGGATCCGCCGGCCATGATCAGGTAATGCACGGCACAGCCTTTCGCCCGAGCTCCCTGATCGGCGGCGTCCGGCCCGGTAGGGGCGACCGGCAGGTCGCCCGCAGCACCCATCACGCGAGGACTCGGCCGTGAAGGATCCGGGCTGACTGCCCCTGGCTCTGGACGCACCTCCCGGCGTCGGGCGACCTGCCGGTCGCCCCTACCAAAGGTGGGCGTTGGGTCCTCAGGCGGCCGGCATGATACCACGCCCCGAGCAGCCGGCGGCCTACATCATCGACAGCAGCCGCTCGCCGACGCCGGCGAAGGAGAGCGTGATACGCGGGAGCATCACCCCGTTGTTCTGCGTCCAGAGCGCCGCGTAGCCGCCGGGGATGGGATCGGGGTCGGTGTATTCCACCAGCTTCTGCCCGTCGACGAACAGCGCCAGCTTCGCGCCGTGCCGCTCCACCCGTACGTCCGCCCAGCGGTTGTGGCCCTTCTGGAAGAGCTGGAAGCGGTCGTTCTGCGCCACCACCTCGCCCTTGCGCAGGATCTGCGCCGTGCGGCCCCAGCCGGGGCCTACCACGAAGCTGTAGCCGCTCTGCACGTCACGCCCGTCGCCGCAGATCGCCGCGTTGAAGTCGCCGGTGCGCTCCTTCTGCTGAAAGTCGTTCCCCAGCATCTTCGGGCCCACGTAGAAGTCCATCACCATGTCGCCCTGGAGCGGTTGCTTGTACCACACCGCCGCCACGTCGTGGGCGTAGCCGCCGAACCACGACCAGTCGGGCGTGCAGCTCCAGCGGTTGGTCACATCCCACGTGCCGCTGCCCACCCACCAGTCCACCGGCGCCGTGTCGAACGTGTAGTCGCGCAGGTTGCTCGACCACACCGCCAGCCCGCCGATGCTCGGCCGCAGCCCGGTGACCTGGAACGCGAGCCGGCCGCCGCCGCGCAGCGTGCTGGTGCCGCTCACCACGGTGTCGTCGCCGATCAGGCCCTGCACCCGGTTGCCGCGCTTGCGCAGCGCCAGGCTCACGCCCTCGCCCAGCTTGGCGCTGCCGCGGCCCAGCAGCGTGGCGCCCTGCCGCAGCGTCACCTGCCCCGTGTCGCCCTGCCGCTCCACGGTGACGCTGACGCCCGACACCGGCGTCTCGCCATCGCCGTCGGCCAGGAGCATGACCTTCGCGCCGTCGGGCAGCTTGGGCAGGTCGTAGCGCAGCCCCACGTCGCCGAAGAAGCTGTTGCAGCGCCAGAACAGCCCGGACATGTCGGCCGCGGGGAGCCACGGCGTGGCCGGGCCGGCCCAGGAATCCACGTCGATCAGCCCCGCGTAGTCGGGCACGCGCCCGGCAAGCCGCTGGCCCTGGTCGGTGGAGGCGCTCACCGGCTCCACCAGCACGTCGTCGAAGCGCGCACTGGTGGCCTGCGCGCAGAGGGCGATCTGCCCGCCGGCGAAGGTGCTGTCCTCCGCCTCGAGCAGCTTCACGCCGTCCAAGTAGACGCCGAGGCGCTGGCCGTCGGCCTTGACCATGACCTTGTACCACTGTCCCGCGGTCAGGCCGCCGGCGAGGCCGGCGAGCACCTCCGGCTTGCCGTCGCGGAGCTTAACGAGCTGGAACCCGTCGGCCACGGCCGGCCCGCCGCCGCGCAGCGAGGCGCGGAACTGGTACATGTTCCGCTCATCCTGCGCGTACCAGCCGAGCCCCATC
The DNA here is from genome assembly GCA_016183835.1 of Armatimonadota bacterium. Taxonomy (GTDB): domain Bacteria; phylum Armatimonadota; class UBA10988; order UBA10988; family UBA10988; genus JACPDV01. The sequence goes on along the minus strand of JACPDV010000733.1, from coordinate 671 downwards.
GTCCCCGTGGTGCCCACCGGCCGCAGCGCCGCCGTGAAGCGGTACTCGTCCCAGAAGGGGTAGCCGATCGTGGCGACGGCCGACTGCGGCGCCTGGACCTTGTAGGAGAACGGGTTGGCGCCCATGTCGGGGTTCTCCACGGGCGCGGTTTGCCAGGTGCCGCCGTGGGTGGTCCAGCCACCGTTCTTGTCGTTCGTGCGCATGAAGTCGTCGGCGAAGAAGACCTCCTCCACCGACTGGTAATCCACGTCGCCGTCGAACCCCTTCGCCGCCGTGCCGCCGGCGTGCACTCCCTTGATGTCCGCTTCCAGCCGCAGCCCGGCGGCCAAGACGGTGAGCCTGGTGAAGCGCTCCTTCACCAAGACCGCCGTGCCGGCCGCCACGCGCCCGGGCGCCGAGGCGAGGGTCCGCGTGTACTGCCCGTTGACCTTCACCACGTCGGTGCTCTTCGGGCCGAAGACGACCTTGAGCAGGTGCGTGGGATTCCAGTAGTTGAGGAGCAGCTCCGCGGAGCCGGCGCCGAGTTTGCCGGAGAGGTTGTACTCGACCGTGGTCTGCGGCTCGATTTCGGTAGAGCCTTTCGGCAGCGGGGCGGCGGTGCCGGGTCCGGCGGGCCGGGAGTCGGGGACGGTGTCGGCGGGTGTGGGGGCGGCAGGCATGGGCACGGCGGC
>JACPDV010000121.1 GCA_016183835.1 Armatimonadota bacterium | reverse complement strand
GTCGGAAACCCCCCTCCCGCCTCCCCCCGCTTCGCAGGGGGAGGAGCTGAGCCAAGGGGGCCGCGTCTTTCACCGAGCCGGTTGTCCGGCCGAACAAGGTTCGGGCGTGTGCTCTGGCGGGCCGCGCCCGCTCGCCGCAAGCCTCCGGGGGAACCCGGCGGAGTGGGGCGCCGGGGAGGCGCCAAGCGTTAGAAGCCCCCATCTGGCGATGGGGGCCTGTGTTGATCACAACCGACCCGTGGGCCGGTCAGTGGCATTATGCCACGACCGGCTCCGCGGGAACACCAAGGAGCTAGGAAATGCGTAGACTTGCACTGTGGTGCGGGGTCGCGGCCGCGGCCCTGCTCGTCGTCGGGTGCGGGAGCTCGGGGACGGCGCCGACGGGCAGCCGCGACTATGACGAGCTCCATGGGGGAGCCAACTCCGAGTTCTACTACGATTGGGTCGATCTCCTGGCTGGGCAGACGATCAAGGCCGGCCGTGTAGGGGTGAAGCACGACGAGAACTACCTCTGGGTCAGGTTCGAAACCGACATAGACAAGGATGGTAACGCCACTCCGACGACAGGATGGCTCATGACGGAGACCCATCTTGAGGTCGCAGCGGACCTCGACAGCGTGCCGCAGTGGCCGCCGGAGGACCTCACCAAAAAGGGCGAGCCCATACCTGGGCAGTTCCTCTTCCTGACCGATAGCGAATACATTGAGCCCGGCGCGACGAGCACAGGCAAGACCTACAGGATCCCGATCTCAGGTGACAACGCCGTGTTCCTCTGGACCTTGAACGGCCAGACCATCTACATCGCGGCGCACGCAGCGCTGACGCTGCCTGGTGGCAACGACGATGGTAGCGACCGGACCGAGACCGGCTGGGCTGAGGGCCCGGAGTTCGTGGCAGGCGGAATGTGGGCGACCTATTTCGGCTACTCCCTCACCAATGCCTCGACGAAGCACTTCACGCCACAGATCGAACCTGGCGACTTCCTGACGTACACTCAAGGCGGCTGGGGCTGTCCCGCGAACGGTAGTAATCCGGGTTCGTACCGGGATGCCAACTTCGGAACGCTATTCCCCAGTGGCTTGGTGGTTGGCTGCACATCAAACAGATCAATCACCCTGGGCTCTGCGGCTGCTATACAGGTCTTTCTGCCGCAAGGTGGCACGCCGGCAGTGCTGCCGGCGCAGTCCCTGCCCGTTCCGCTGGTTCGAAGTTGGATCTACGTCAAAACCGTCAAGGGTGTCAGCGTCTACACTGGCGACGTGTTCGCCGGGCAGACGGTCGCTCTGGCGCTAAACGTGGCGGCCAACCTGGGCAACCATGCCAGCACGGCTAGCCTTGGTGCACTGTACGTGCAGACAGGGCTGTTCGCCGGGAAGACCGTACAGCAGGTGCTCGACGAGGCCAACAGGGTGTTGGGTGGCTGCCCGCAACTGGGCGACCACACGCCCGCTGAACTTAACACGATCGCCGACGGTATCAACACCAACTTCGACAACGGCCAGGATCTGGGGCTGCTCGGACTGACCGCGCCGTAGGCGAGCCTCCAGCGACATCGCCTAGATCGGCGGCGTTGCGCGCAGGACCGGGCCAGGGCATCCGCCCTGGCCCGGTCCAACAGCCCGGCAACGGCTGGGCCACTGGGACTGAAATGCTGCAGCAGGGGTCGGCAGGACTGTGGTCGCGCGGCGCGGGCGGCGGAAGCCCCGGCGTCCCGCGAGGGTTTGACAGTGTCGCCGCTGTGACCCCATTCGGCGGCGGCAAACGGGTCTGGCTCCTCCTAGAGCACCCGTTGCACACGGCCGGGGCCCTCCCCCAACAGGGCCCCGGCTTTTCTCTCTGGGGCTGCTGGGGGCCGGCTGCGCGGTAACACGCTGTTCATGCCGCCGTAAGGCGAAGCTCAACTGAGAGCGGCCCGAATTGGCTATAGAGGTTGGGCCCGCGACGAGGAGGGGGCCGGCCAGGCGCACCAGGCGCAGCCGGGCCGCGCGGCGCCGCGGGACAGACAAGTTCGCAACTTGGCACGGGGATTGCAGAAGCAGAGCTGGGTGACCCGCGCGGGGCGACGGGCGGGCACCGGGGACTGGGGAACTGCGGGATGGGGCTGAGCCCGACCGACAATCAGGCGCACGCAGGGGCGCGGCAGCCGCGGCTGGCTTCCGGCGTGCTCCTGTCCCACGCGGCAGCGCTCCTGGCCCTTTCCCTCCTCGTCTTCACCACCGCACCCGTCATTGCGAGGAGCGCAGCGACGAAACAACTGCGTCAGCCAGGCGCCCACAGGATTGCTTCGTCGGCAGACCTCCTCGCAATGACGCCAGCGCCCTCGCCCGTCATTGCGAGGAGCGCATCGACGAAGCAATCGCGTCAGCCAGGCGCCCACAGGATTGCGTCGTCGGCAGACCTCCTCGCAATGACGACAACGGGCGATGCCGACGACGATGTCGACCCCGACGACTCCCGCCTCGAGGCGCGCAGACCGGCGTCCAACACAGGCGAGTTCCGCCGCAGTTCGCCGATCTCGAAGCGGCTCAAGCTGAAGCGCAGGACCGCCAAGGAGTCCGCAAGGACCGCTGGCAAGCAGCACCACAGTGGTGAGCACACCACGCGGGGTCCGCCGCAGGTCGCGATGCTCCTCAGCCCGCCCGGCCGGCCGTCCGGCCCCCTCTCCCGCCGGGAGAGGGCTGGGGTGAGGGCGCAGCGCGGCATTCCGGGTATTCACCGCATGACCGAGGGACGGGTGCACCGGCACCCGGGCGTTTGGATCGAAGGCCCCACGGGCCTGACCACGACGCACCCCTCGGCCGTAGCGTTTTTGGGACTGCCCGCCCGCTCCGCACGGATCGGGATCTCAACACAGAGCCCACAGAGTCACCGAGTCCGGACCACGCCCGGTTTCCGGTCTCTGCGTGTCCTCTGTGCCCTCTGTGGTGAGACTCCGGCACCGGTGCGGCTCGCGGCAGGACAAGGTTCGGGCGTGTGCTCTGGCGGGCCGCGCCCGTTCGCCGTAAGCCTCCGGGGGAACCCGGCGGAGTGGGGCGCCGGGGAGGCGCCAAGCGCAAAAAGCCCCCATCTGGCGATGGGGGCCTCTGTCTACATCCGACCTGTAAGCCGGACTCACCAGTATGGTGCGCTCCGGCTCCGCGGGTCAAGACTCAAGGAGCTAGGAAATGCGTAAGCTTGCACTGCTGACGGCGGTCATTTCGGCCGTCGTCGGCCTGGCGGCTCGGCCGGCCGCCGCCGCGTCCAAGATCAGCGGCACCGTGACCATCATTGATACCGCCGGCCAGGGGCTGGGCGGCGTCTTGGTGACGCTGACCCCTGGGGGGAAGCACGACACGACCGCTGATCCGGCCGGGACCTACACCATCGCGGGCGTCGCGAACGGACTGTACACGGCGACGCCGACCAAGCCCAGTTGGGTGTTCGCACCGCTGAGCCGCTCGGTGACAGTCAGCGGCTCGGACGTAGCCGGCATCGACTTCGTTGCCAGCGGCCCGCCGCAGGCCAAGATCTACTATGGCGGGAGCTACGTCGTGCCGAGCGCCAACATCCACGTCGAGCAGTCCGAGCTCGGCGGGACGCCGATGACGCTCGATGCCAGCAACTCGGTGCCGGACGGCTACCCGATCACTGCGTACCTCTGGGAGGAGTTGGTAGGCGGTAGCTGGGTGGCTCTCGGTGGCGCCGGGACGCTCACACACACGTTCGAGTTGGGGGGCCATCCGCAGGTGCGGCTGACCGCGACCAACTCCGCCGGATCGGCCAGCGAGACGATCGCGATCACGATCCAGGACACCACGGCGCCGAGCATCGCGGCCCCCGCCGCCGTCACCGCTGAGCAGACGAGCGCTGACGGAACGCCGGTCGACCTGGGCGAGCCGACCGTCTCCGACATCTGCGACGCGGCACCGATCGTGATCAACGACGCGCCGGCGGTCTTCCCGCTGGGCACCACGGTGGTCACCTGGACCGCGACAGACTTCAGTGGTCGTGCGGCAAGCGCAACGCAGAACGTGGTTGTAGTGGACACCACCGCGCCGGAGCTGGCCATCCCGGCAGACCCCGCGGCGGTCGAGCAGCTCAGCGCGGACGGCGCGCCGGTGGACATCGGCACCGCCACTGCGACCGACATCTGCGACGCCGAAGTTACGATCACCAACGACGCGCCTGAAGACGGCGTGTATCCCCTGGGCGCAACGGTGGTCACTTGGACCGCCACTGACGACTACGGGAACTCAGTGTCGGCCGAGCAGACCGTCACCGTGGTCGACACTACGGACCCGGAGCTGACCATCCCGGCCGACCCCGCGGCGGTCGAGCAGCTCAGCGCGGACGGCGCGCCGGTGGACATCGGCACCGCCACTGCGACCGACATCTGCG
>JACPDV010000732.1 GCA_016183835.1 Armatimonadota bacterium | reverse complement strand
GCGGGCGCCGCCGCCCCGGCCGCCGGCGCGCGCGGGCCGGTGGGCGACTGGCTCCTGGCCATCGCCGTGGGCGTCGCGCGCCCGGCGCCCGACCCGTCGCGCGTGGTCCGGCTCGCCTGGGACCACGCCAACCGCACGCTCCTCAAGCTGGTGCTCCAGGCCAAGGAGGTCGTGCTGGCGCAGATCATGGCCTGCCTGCAGCGGCTGATCAGCCGGCTCGAGCTGCTCGGCGACTACTACGGCCGCTGGGCCGCCACCATGCCGGAGCTGGAATCCGAGGAGTACCGGCTGTCGGCCGAGGAGCAGCAGTACGTGCTGCTCGACCGCGAGCGGCTGGACGAGTTCAGCGACCTGCGCACGCTCCGGCTGGACCTGCAGACCTCGCCGCTCTACCGAAGGCTGACAGCCCAGGTGGTGCGCGGGCTGCCGCCGGTGGACGACGAGGGCCACCCGCCGCTGGACGCCGAGGGGCGCGAGGACATCTTCGTCGGCAGCCTGCCGCGCGACCGGCGGAGCAACGAGGTGGACTTCTCCTACCTCCACGAGATCGAGCGGAGCATCTTCGATTCCATCGGCTCGCGGTCCAACGGGCCGTACCAGATGGAGGTGATCGACCTGCTCCAGCGGCAGGCGCAGCGCGATCGGGTGCAGCTCGCCAACTTCGCCGCCGAGGGTGCGCCGCTCCTGCAGTTCAACGCCGGCGACCAGTACTACCGGCGCGACTGCCCCTTCGGTGACTCGGTGGACTACTGGGCCGTGCTGGTCGACCAGAACTCGGTCGGGGTGGCACCGTTCCTCACTGTGGTGCGAGCGGGCAACGCGGCCTACCAGTTCCCGGACCGTCCTGCCGCGGTGCGCGAGACCGACTCCCACATCCCGTCCGTGTTCACCGAGGTCCGCTCGCGCGGGGGGGTGGTCTCCACCCTCATCGCCGGGTACGACGCCACCGCCGCGCGGGGGCTGATCGAGAACGCCATCGTGCCCCCGCTGGTAGACTCCCGCATCCGTCCGCCGCTGGACCCGGAGCTGCTCTTCAAGGCGGGGGTCAGGCTCCTCGGCGGCGCGCTGCTGGGGCCCAAGGTGGTGCTCAACGTGGCCGAGCAGGAAACGGGCTTCGAGTTCCTCTACCAGTTGCAGGTGGGTCGTATGTTGAGCCAGCAGAGCCGCCACTTCTCGTCGGATTTCGGCGAGGCGCAGTCGCTCCTGGCCACGCTGCCCATCGAGCTGGAGCAGATCGACCTGAGCATCAAAGGCCGCACCCAAACCGACCGCGACGGGGTCAGCGAGCGGATCACCAAGGTCTCGCAGATGATCAACGACCACCTGGTGGGGAATCACCCCGACTGCCAGGCCAAGCGGCTCGACATCTGGGGCGACCTCGAGAAGCCGTCCGGTGTCTACTTCGAGAACCTCGAGTACGGCAACGCGTTCTCGCTGCTCAGCTCGTTCGTGATCGAGTACAACCTGGACTGCACGCTGGAGATGACGCACAACCACGCCGTGTTCAAGCGCGCCGGCGACCCGCTGGCGAACGGCGGCACGGCCCAGGTGGCGGGCTTCTACTGCAAGTTCGGCCCGCGCTGCGGCACCTACCTGGGCTCGACGCTGCCGTCGAACAACCACCCCTGCCGAGTCTGCAACAACACCGGGGTGCCGCAGGGGTAGGGCTCCGAGGAGAGTGTGGCGATGCCCGACTATTACAGCGATCAGAACAACGTCCTCGGCAGCCGGCCGAGTGAAGGGGCGTCCGCGCCGGTCGCCCGCCCGGTCCGCGGGTGGGTGCTCCTGATCGTCTTCCTGGCTTGGCTGGGCGCCATCTACGCCATGATCTGGGTGGTCAGCAACCGGGGCGGCGGCGCCGCCGGCTGACCGGGCCGGCGCGGGAGTTCGGCATGTTCACCGTGGCGGTCGTCTGCATGGCGTCGGCGGTCCTCTTCGAGACGTGGTGGTACCGCCGGTGCATCGGCCTGAGCGGGCAGCTCCAACAGGTGGCGTCCGGCGTCCGCGCTTATCTGGTGACCCTCGGCCTGCCGACGGGCGCCGGCGGCGTGGAGGTGGACCTCAGTCTGTTCCAGAACCCCGCCGCCGAGCTCGACCTGGCTCCGCTCGGGCCGTCCGAGCGCGGCCGCACGATGGCCCAGCAGAGGCACCTGCGCTTCCAGAAGGTCAGCCGCGCCCGCGAGGGCACGGTGCTCCTCAGCGAGACCCTCGAGCCGCTCCACGAGGATGTGGTGGCCCAGGTCGAGGACGCCGCCAACTCCCTCGTCCTGGTGGCCCTGGCCTGCACCATCCTGGGTCTTTTCATCACCATCCTCAGCCTCTCCTGGTTTCGCGCCGCCGAGGGCGTGGGCAGCCTCGGGCCGCTGGCCTTCGCCTTCATCCCGACCTTCTTCGGCCTGTTCTACTCCTGGTGCTTCGGGCAGTTCCGCGGCAGCCCCGCCCTCAACGCCTGGCACAGCGCCACCGAGGCCCTCGACCAGGCCCTGATCGACCAAATCGTCCACGCCCGCGGCGACGGGCTGAGCCAGGAAGAGGCCACCAAGCTGCTCGGCTCCGCCGCGACGCAGCTCCAGACCGCCTCGGCCGGGCTGTCCGGCGCCGTGAACCCGTTCTCCGAGTCCGTCGGAAAGCTCTCCGAGGCGGTCAGCACGCTCGACACGAGCGCCGTGGTGGACAAGATGGACCAGGCCGCCAACCGCTTCTCCACCGCCCTCGACGGCAGCAGCGAGCAACTGGGTCTGGCCTGCACCGCGCTCTCCGGCATCAGCGACTCGCTCAAGCCCCGGACTGACGAGCTGCACGCCAGCGCCACCGCCGCGCAGACCGCCTCCGGACAGCTCTCCGACACCGTGCGTGCCATGGCCGAGGCCCTCGGCAAGCTCCGCGAGGCCGGCAACGAGCTGGTCCGCGCCTTCCAGCCGGCGGTCGAGGTTGCCACCCAGCTCCGCAGCAACCAGGAGCAGCTCGACCGTACCAGCGGGGAGATGCGCGATCACGCCGCCAGCCTCGATCGCGCCGTGAGCGGCCTGACCGTCGCCATCCACAATCTGGGCGCCATCAACCAGCCGGTGGCCAGCCAGCTCACCGGCACCGCACAGCAACTGGAAGTCGCCACGACGCAGTTCCGCAACCTCGTCACCGACCTCCAGAACAACCAGGAGATCACCCGGCAGCGGCTGGAGGAAGTCTCCGCGGCGATGCGAGGAAGCTCGGCCGATCTGGCTTCCACCACCACGGGCTGGCAGCGCTTGATCGACCGCGCGACGCTGGACTTCGACCAGTTCACCGGCAACGCCATCGGCGCTCTGCAGGACCATTTCCGCGAGCAACCGGAAGACATCGTCCGGCTGGTGGACGCGGCCGAGCGCCTGGCGCAGGCGACGGCGACCCTCGAAGGCCACGCCGGCGCGTTGCAGGGGCTGGTAGACCAGCAGGAAGCCGCGCTGCGCGTGGCGCTGCAAGGCTTTCAGGAGCTGGTGAGCCAGTCGGCGGAGAGCGTCCGGCAGGCCGGCGAGGAGCAGCAAAGGGCACTTCACGACGCGGTGCGCGAGACCACCGGGCAGCTCGAGCAGGTGGCGGCGCAGCTTCAGTCGGCGCACCTCGAGGCGTTGCCGCAGGCGCTGGAGCGGCTCAACGCGGCGGTGGGCAAGCTGAGCCAGGCCGCGCCCCGGCGCGGTGGCGACGGCGGCGGAGTCGGCGACACGGCGGCGCTCACGTCGGCCATCGCCGCGCTTCAGGCGACGCTGCAGGAACGGCTTCCGGAGCCGCCTTCGACGGCCAGACGCCGCTGGAACATCGTCCGCGGCGTGTTTCTTGGCGGCCTGGCCGTGTGCGGTGGGATGTGGATGGTCGGCTGGGCGGTGGCCAACGGGATGGTGCCGAACTGGGTGGCGGCGCTGGTGCGCGCGCTGCCCTGGAACTAGACCATGCGCAGGACCATCGCCGAGCGCCGCACCGCCTTCGGGCGGATCAATCCCTTCGTGGTCCTGTGCGACGTCACGGTGTCGGTGATCCTCTGCCTCTCGGTTACCCTGACGGTGATGAGCCGCCGCGACCCGGGCAACTCGGCCGACCTGTTGCGCCGGCTCCAGGCGGTGCAGGCGCAGTACGACGCGGCGCAGAAGAAGCTGGCCCGGGCCGAGAAGCGCGTGGCTGCCCTGGACAAGGAGAACCGCCGGCTCCAGGCCGACAACGCGCGGTTGGTCAAGGAGAAGAACCAGGTGCCGCCGGCGATCGTCGAGCGGCAGACCGACATCAAGAACGCGCTGGCCGGTCTCGGGCAGCAGGTGGAGGTGGTGCCCACGTTTGACAGTCTGGTGGTGCGGTTCGGCGAGCGGGTCTTGTTCGAGCCGGGGCGGAGCGCGCTGTCGAGCGCGGCCGACGCCACGCTGCGGGCCTTCTGGGCGAAGCTGGCGCCGCTCCTCAAGGCCGACCGGGGCAAGCCGGGGCACGTGGTGGAGGTGCAGATCCAGGGCCACACCGACGCCGAGGGGGCGCACCGGTACAACCTGGGGCTGGCGCGCGACCGGGCCGAGGCCGTGCGCGACCGGCTCTTGGCCATCGGCGGGCGGCAGCTCCGGCCCTATCTCTCCACCGCCGCCTACGCCTGGCACCGGCCGGTGCTGGACAGCGGCGGCCAGCAGGTGGCGCGGAACCGCCGGATCGACATCCGGATCTTCTTCCAGCGGCCGGGCCTCGAGGGCCCGCAGCCGGTGGTGGAGCCGCGGGACTGGGACAAGGAATGAGCGCGCACGCGGCGGACTCCCCCTCGGGCTGGGCGCTGGTCTGCCGCTCGCGCGAGCTGGCGGAGGAGACCCGCTCGCCCGCCGGGCTCGCCTGGCACCGGCTGGTCGAGGGCTTCGAGCAGCCCTGGGAGACGCCGGACGACCGGGTGGCGGAGCGCTTCCGGCTGGCCTGCCGGCTGGCGGGGGTGCAGCCGCAGCGCGGTGAGGCAGCCCTGCGCAGCGCGGTGCGCAGGGCGCTGGAGTACGCCGCGCACGCCGCGGCCCGGCTGCGCTGCCACGCCGCGCTGGAGAAGCTTGCGGCGCGCGACGCCGAGTGGTTCGGCCACGAGCGGGTCCTGCCCGACGGCGGCGCGCTGCTCCGCGGCGTAGCGCGGCTCGACCCGGAGCGGCTCGGCGGCGCCGAGGCGCAGGTGGGAGGCCTCGTGGAGATCTTGGCCGAGCTGCGGCGGGCGCCGCTCGAGCCACGTGCGGAGCCTGGCGGCGAGCCGGCGACGGGCGCGGCCGGGTGGCTGGGGCGGCAGGCGCGGACGGCGCTGATCTGGTCCAGACTGGCCATGGGCGACCGGGCCGGGGGGCGACGCTTGCTGACGGACGATGTGCGCGACACCTGGCCGGCGCGACTGGCCGGCGCCGTGGCGGAGGAGTCGGCGCTGCCCGCGGAGGCGCGGGCCTGCTGGTGGGAGCACGTGGCCTGGCGGGCGGCGCGGAGCCTGGACGCGGTG
>JACPDV010000731.1 GCA_016183835.1 Armatimonadota bacterium | reverse complement strand
TCCGGCGGGTCGCGTCCGGGCCGAAGCGCTGCGCCACATAGTCCCGGAAGCGCTGGCGGCAGGCGTCGCAGTAACAAGTGGGCAAGCCGGCGGTGCTGTTGAGGGACTCCGGGTTGTCCAGCATCACCGCGTCGGCGTGGTACCGGCGGACGAGATCGAGCGTGTACCTGAGGCAATGGTCGAACGCGCCGGTGTTCGGACAGAGCCACTCCGCGCCGTACTCGGTGACGGGGTTGCCCTTGGAGTCGCGCTGCGACCACTCGGGATGCTCGCGTTGCAGGCGGCCGGTCTGCCACGCCGGGTCGTGGCCGCAGTGCATCAGGCTGGAGTAGAGCACGAAGCGGAACCCGGCGCGGCGATACTCGGCCAGCCCCGCCTCGAACTGGCTCGGCGTGAGGTGCTTGGCCGCGGGAGTGATGGCATTGTGCGCAGCGGGCGGGAGCAGGATGATGGTCTCGAAGCCGTAGTCGTGCGCCAGCCGCGGCGCCCAGGAGACGGCCTCGGCCACGGCGAGGTGCTCGGTGTCGCCCCACGGCTGCACGATGCGGGCGGAGGGAGTCCAGGCGAGGTTGGGCGGCGCGGCCGGGAGCGGCAGATCGGGCGGGAGCGGCTCGAATCGGTACGGCGCCGCTGCGGTCAGCTCGACCCGGCGGGCGCCGTCCACCCACAGGGAGACACCCGAGAACCAGGCTGCCACCGGGAAGTTGGTGACGCGCTGCTTGTCCCACACGCCCAGCGCCAGGGTCGCCTCCGCCCGGCCGGCCAGCGCCTCGGCCAGCTCGATCCGCACCTCCGCTCCGCCGAGTGGTGCAGCGGCCACGTCGGCCTCCCAGACCACCCGCTCGTCGAGCCGCGCCTGGAGGAAGTGGTAGCCTGCGGTGGGTCCCGTGAAGCTGTCGCCGGCCCGGAAAACCAGCTCGCAACGGTGTCCGGCGGGTGGCTGCACCACGCGCTCGGCGGCGGCGAACCAGCCCGGCTGCGACTCGGTGCTGCCCGGGAAAACGACCTGGATGGTCTGCTCGATGAGCCCGCGCCGGTAGTCGGGGCGCGGTTCCATCGCCACCTGCCACGGCTCGCCGAGCTGCTTCAGCGTCCACCCGTCCGGCGTGGGACCGGCCTGCGTGACCGCCAGGAGCAGCGCGGCGATGGTGTCGAGCATGGCTGTGAGCCCCTTCGCCGCCGGTTATTGTGGCGCGCGCGGGCGGCACCTTCCGCTCCCGCGGCGGAGGACGGCCACCCGGTTGGGGGAAGCGTACCGCACCGCTCGGGGAGTCCTCATGCGCCTGCGGTCCCTGTGCCTGGCCCTCCTGGCCCTGCTCGGCCCGGCTCACGCCGCGCCGGTGGTCGCCCTCCAGGAGGACTTCGACGGCGAGCTCGTGCGCTGGGGCCTCCCGGCGCAGGGCGGCGCGCTCCACATCGACCGGGGGCAGACCCTCGTGCCGGTCTTCGACGTCGCCAACTGCACCATTGAGTACCGCTTGCGGGTCGCGCCCGAGGCGCTGATCGAGCTGCTCTTCCGCTACGACCTGGACACCGACGACTACTATCTCTTCCGCGTCGACACGCGACGCGAAGGCGGCAACCCGCCCGGCTTCCTCAAGCGCCACCGGCCCGACCCGCCGTGGGTCCTCAGCGGCGAGCGGACCGGCGCTACGCCGCCTGCCGACACCTGGATGGACGTCAAGGTCGAGGCGGCCGGGAGCGACTTCCGCGGGTATGTCAACGGCGAGCTGGTGGCCACCTGGCACGACGAGGAGTGCAAGTCCGGCGGCTTCGCCTTTCGGCAGCAGCTCGGCGCCGGGCAAGTGGACGACCTCAAGATCACCGTCCCCGAGGGCGGCACGTTCCGGCTCCTGGAGCCGGTCATCAGGCCGGCTGACGCGCCGGCGGCGTACACCCAGGGCGTCTGGTCGGCCGACTGGATCTGGTCGCCCGGCGACGCGCTGACGCGCTGGTTCCGCCGCGGCTTCGACGTGCCGGGGCCGGTGCACGAGGCCACCGTGGTGGTCACCTGCGACAACCTCTACGACCTGTGGCTCAACGGCACGCACCTCGGCCACGACGAGGACTGGTACGCCGCCGAGACCTACGACGTCACCAAGCTCGTGCACCCGGGGCGCAACGTCATCGCCGCGCGCTGCGGCAACACGGAGCCGGGCGCCGCCGGGCTGCTGCTCGAATGCGGCGTGATCACGAACCAGGGCGAGTTCGTCCACGTCGTCAGCGACCCGAGGTGGAAGGTCTCCGCAGCCGAGGAGCAGGGCTTCGAGGCGCCCGCGTTCGACGATCGGGACTGGACCACCGCAGCATCGGTGGGCAAGCAGCCGTGCCCGCCGTGGGGCAATCAGTCCAACCTGGTGCTGCCCTACCTGGGGCCGAAGCAGCCGCTCGAGCTGCTCCGGGCCGAGGCGCCGCGTGAGATCACCATCGGCCGGCGGTTCGAGGTCCGGGCCGCGTGGCGCGTGCCGCAGCGGCTCACCGCTGACTACCCGCTGATCCTCACTGGCCGGCAGGCCAACGGGCGCGCCGTGGACCTGGCGACCCTCTCCACCACCAAGCCCACCGCCTGGAAGCCCGGAGAGACCCACACCGAGACTCTCCGCGCCGTGCTGCTGCCCGACGTGGGCTACCTCCTCGACCCCGGCCCGCTGACCCTCGGCCTCGAGCTGCGCGGCACCTTCTACACCAACCGCCGCGACTACACCGCCGCCGCCACGCAGTTCCGCGCCGCGGCGCTCCCGGCCGCGTTCAAGCCCGGGCGCCTGGGTCCCGGCCCGCGGCGCGAAGGGCGCTTCACCGACCCGCTCGGCGACAGCCACGCCTGGCGGCTCGACGACGCCGGACGGGTGGTGGTCGACGGCGTCCCCTACTTACCGCTCGACCCGGACGGCGTCTACTGGTGCGACGCCGCCTCCGCCGGCCCCACACTGGACGCCCTCGACTGGCGCGGCAATGTGAAGCGCATCTGCGACCGCGGCGGGCCGTTGGGCGATGACTTCGTCCGCGTCCGGCTGACGGACCACGTCGACGCCACGCAGAACGACCATGACTTCAGCGACGACGCCGGGCTGGGCGGGAAGAGCCGCGTGCTGCACCTCGGCGACCGCGACTACCGCGTCACCGCCGCGCAGAACAACATCAGCTACTTCGCCTACACCGCCCGCTGCCTCCACCCGCGCAACCCGCACCTGATGATGTACCAGTCGGTCAACGACATCGAGCGCTACACCACCCTCCGCATCCAGCCGCCGTGGGATAACGTGGGCGGCGGGGTCTACACCGGGCGTGAGTACCCCTGCGACGGGCGGCCCGTCGAGCACCGGTTCCTCTTCTACCCCCGCGACCGGGCGGTCCGGTTCACCATCTCGCGCCGCGCCATCGAGACGCCGATCCGCCCGGAGAGCGGCGCCGCGGTGTCACACGTGTGGCTCTTCGAGCCTATGGATCCGCTCCTCTCCCGACCGGTGCAGGCAGCCAAGGTGGCCGGGCCGGAGCGACGGCTGGGGATGTACCTCACCCATCCCGGCTACCTCTACTCGCTCTACGGCTACCCCGGCCGGAACGCCGAGGAGCGCCGCGCGTCGCTGCGCAGCTTCGTCGACTACCTCAAGTTCTGCGGGGTGAACCTGCTCGAGTTCAACGTGGTGGACGGCGGCGACACCACCGGCACCGCCTACTACCCGAGCCAGCTCTGGCCGATGGCGGCGGGCAACCTGCTGGCTGAGCTGCTCCCGCTGTGCGAGGCGAACGACATCCAGCTCCTCCCCATCATCACCTCGCTGTCGGTGCCCGAGGGCAAGTTCGGCTTCACGCGGGGGAGTTTCCAGATCGACCGGTACGGCAAGCCGACCGAGTTCTTCGCCTCTCGCCCGCCGCTCCCCAACCCGCTCCGGCCCGAGGTGCAGGAGCTGCTGATCCGCAACCTCCGCGAGATCCTCGACCTCTGCGCCAAGAGCCCGGCGGTGCCCGCCGTGGGCTTCCGGGTGAACGGCAAGATCGGCCTCTGCTACGGCGGCGAGACGCTCGGCGCAAGCGACCAGTACACCGGTTACAGCGCCTGGGACGTGGCCGAGTTCACCCGGGACACGGGCGTCGCCGTGCCCGATGCGCAGCCGACGGCGTACCAGTGGATCAAGGACCACTGCTGGGAGCAGTGGCTCGACTGGCGCTGCGCGCGTACCAAGCAGTTCTGGCTCAAGTGCCGCGACCTGGTGCGCGGCTACCGGCCCGACTTGCTGCTCTATGCAAGCTGCGACATGCCGAGCGAGACGCCGGCCTGGAACATCTACTGGGCGGAGCAGCATGTCACGCCGCTGGACTGCTTCCGCTTCCACGGCGTGGACCCGCGGATGTTCCGGAACGAGAAGGGCATCCTCTTGCAGCGCGGGATGATGATCGCGGCGGACCGTTACTTCACGGGCATGCTGCCGTACGGCCGGAACGTGGAGGCGGAGAAGACGTTCCACTATGCGCCGGGCGTCACGGAGCTGTACGAGGGCGCCGAGGGCAACGCCTGCGAGCTGTACCACAACTACTGGGAAGAGGCGGGGCTGCCGAAGATCGGCGAGTTCCGTACGGACTTCTGGGGCGCGGCGACGATGTACCCGCCGGGCCGGGCGTACTTCGAGCCGATCCTGTTCAGCCTGACGAGCACCAACTGCCACACCTTGAACTTGTTCAGTTGGGAGCGCGGGACGTACGGGCACGAGCACGACCTGCGCCAGTTCGCGCGGGCGTTCCGCTCGCTGCCGCGGGGCGACGGGGTGGACGCGTCCGGCAGCGTGGTTGCGGGCGGCAAGGGCCTCTGGGTGCGCAGATTCGGCGATCGGCTGGCGGTGGCGAATTCGGGTGGCGCGGCGGAGACGGTGAAGCTGCGCTGGCCGGGGCCGGCCGGGAAGCCGCTGGTGGAGTTCGGGCGGCGCGAGCTGGTGGCGGCGCCGGGCGGGGTGATCGCGTTGGCGCTGGAGCCGTGGGAGCTGCGGGTGGTGGGCGTCGCCGGGCCGTGAACGCCGGGTGAACGCCGGGCCGAATCGCCGGGGCGTGATCGCCGCGCCGGACCGCCGGGCCGTGAACGACCGGCTGGGACAACGCAGGGCGCCTCCGCGCCCTCCGAGTCCGTAGGCCGCGCCGGCGGCGTTGGCTTCCCCAGCCGGTTCTTCAGGGCCGGGCATCTGCGTCGGGCGGCAGGTCGAGCGGCTCCATCGCCGCGTCGCCCAGCCCACCCCCTGCATGGTGCTCCGCCTGCCGCCGAATGTACGATCGCACCCGCTCCAGCTCGGCCGGCCCGACGGAGATGACGGCGTACCCGCCCTGCCACTTGAACTTCCCGCCCATCCCGCCGGCGTGGTTGGCCAGGTGCGAGGAGACGCCCTTGGCTTGGTTGACCAGGTGGGAGATAGTGCAGTCGGGGTACATCCGCACCAGCAGGTGGACATGATCCTGCATACCGTTGATGGCGAGCACCTCCACCCGGAGTTCATCACATTCCGCACGGATACAGGCGTAGACCTGTTCACGCAGTCCCGCGCCGAGCAGCGGCTCCCGGTCCCAGGTGCCCCAGATCAGGTGCAGGAACGCCTCGTTATGCCGGTGTCTCACCCTATGTCATCCTTCCCTGCCGCCTGGCCACCACGCCCGACACCGGGCCGTGAACGACCGGCTGGGGAAACCAAGGGCGCCTTCGCGCCCTCCCGGTCCGCAGGCCGCGCAGGCGGCCTTGGTTTCCCCAGCCGGTTCTTCAGGGCCGGGCTACGGGGCCGGGTTGACGCAACGAAAGCCGGTCCGGTCACCGCGCCCGTCTTGCGCGTACCCCGTCCGCATCGCCAGTCGCAACAGGTACTTGCCGCGAGTCCACGGCCCGCCTCGCATCAGCGGCATCTGGCTGGGTAGCAGGCCAACCGGATCTCGATCTGGCATCTTGGCATACCAGTCTGGCTGGAAGTAATCGCGGCACATCTCCCACACGTTGCCGAGCACATCAAACAGGCCATACCCGTTGGCCGCGCCCTTGCAGACGGGCAGCGTCTCCGGCCCACGGCTCGACGGGGCCCCCGCTTCCCACTGGTCGCCCCACGGGTAGCACTCGGCCTCTCTTCCCGCTCGCGCCGCTTTCTCCCACTGCGCCTCCGTGGGAAGCTCTGCGCCGGACCACCCTGCGTAGGCCTCGGCGTCAGCCCTGCTCACGTTCACCATCGCGTGGCTCTCCTGCCAGCCCCATGGTGGCGGTGCAGGCAACCCGCGCCCGGTGGCCTCTGCGAACCGACTGTACTGGCGAACGGTGACGGGATGAAGATCGGCCCAGAAGGCACTGAGACGGACACGACGTTGCGGGGCTTCCCTGAGGAACTGCTCGCGGTAGAGGCCCCGCTGCTCTGGCGTCGCAGGCTGCAGCAGGGCATCGATTTGCTGCGGCGTACTTCCCATCAGGAACTCCCCCTCGGGGATGAGCACCTGCGGCATACCGTCCTTCTCGCGCACCCGGAACTGCAGGCCCGGCGTGTTCACCGGCGGCCAAGCGACGTAGTCGGGCCAGTTGGCGGGTTTGGTCGGCGCATCGGTTTGCGCCGTTCCACCCACCCGCGCCCCGCTGCCTGGCACATTCCTGGCCACGCGAAAGCCCAGGTTGTAGTCCATCGGTCGCTTGTCCGTGGCGCCGCGCAGGGTCAGGAATGTCTGGATGCCGTTCAGGTACGAGCCGCCCCAACAGAGGCCATCCGCGAGCCACTCGTAGACGTTGCCGGCCATGTCGGAAAGGCCGAAGTCGTTCGGGTTGAACCAGCCTACCGGTGCGCGCTCCGCGAAGCCGTCATCATAACCCTCGATGCTCTGCAACGCCCCACCGGCGCGCCTGTAGTCCTCGTCGGCGAAGTTCCCTGACCGCGGAGGCGGCGGCCACTGGCTGCCCCACACGTATTCGCGCTCGGGGTGTCCTCCGCTTGCAGCCCAACTCCACTCAGCGTGGGTGGGCAGTCGTCCGCCGACCCACTTGGCAAACGCCTCGACGTCCGCCAGAGCGACGTTCACGACAGGGTAGTTCTCGGGTGACGGCCGGTTTGCCGCCCAACCGTGTCGCCAGTTCAGACCGGGCACCCTGTGGGCATCGCCAGGCGACGCAACGGTCGCGTAGCCCGCCTGTTCCGCCACCGTTCGGTAACCTGTCGCGTCCACAAACTCCCGGAACTGCCCCACAGTGACTTCCGTGCGGCCGAGTTCGAACTCCGCCACGCCGTCGCCGGCCGGGATCCGCACGAACTCCACCCCGCCAGGGATGTCGGCAGGCGCTGCGGCCGGCCTCGCCGACTCCGGCGCAGCCCCCTTCGCCTCGACGATGTAGACCTTCCCCTCCCGCCGCACCGCCAGGTCGTGCGCCGCCACCAGCACCTGCAGCGTCGCCGCCAGCGGCTGGTTCTCCAGCCGGCCGGTCACCTTCGCCTCGGCGTCCACCCCCTTCCCCAGCACCACCTGCGCACCGTACTGCTCCGCCAGCAAGTCCACCACCTGCGCCAAGGTGTGGTTCTGAAACGCCACGCTCACCACCGGTTCCGCCGGCGGAGTCAGCAGCGCCACGTCGCCACCCTCCGGATTCACCAGCCGCGGCGTCTGCACGTGGTTCGTCCGCTGCCCCCACAGCACCACTTCGCGCTTCACGTAGTCTGCCAGGCCACTCAGGTGCACCTGTCCGTCCGGCCCCTTCGCCTCGCCCGACATACCCCGCAGCAGGTACACGCTGAACGCGCCGTGCCGCTGCTCCGGATCCTCGTACGCCCGCTGGCCCACGTCGCACGCCAGCAGCGTCGCCACTACCACCGTCCTGCCGCCGCCCGGCGACAGCGATAGGGGCCGCAGCCCTCGCGCCAGCCCCTCGCTCAGCGTCGCGTCGGCGTCCGCCCGCCCCGCGTTCGGGTCGTTCCGGCAGGCGTCGATCAGGAACAAGACCGCTCCCGCCTGCACGCCCTCCAGCGCCTTGCCCACCAGCCGCAGCGGCAAGGCCGTGTCCTGCACCAGGTTCCGCCGCGTGTCGCTCGTCAGGAGGTACTGCTCTCCGGCCTCTTCCACCCCGTGGCCGGCGAAAAAGAACACCACCTTGTCCCCCGTCACCGCCCGTTCGCGCACCCGCTCGAGTGCCCCGATCAGGGCGATGCGAGTGGGCTTGCCGGTGGGCAGCGGACTGTCGCTGGCCAGCACGAAGACGTTCTTCGGCGGCACGCCCGACGCCCGGATCACCGCCGCCACTGAGCGTGCGTCGGCACAGGCGTACTTCAGCGCGGAGATCCGCTCGTCGTCGTACTTCTCGACCCCCACCGCGACGACGTAAGTCTCCGCGGCGTGAGACACGCAGGCAGCCAGCAGCAAGCCCAGCAGACCACGCATGGTCCGGCCCCCGACCCAGCTCCCTGCCGCCTCTGACGACGCTGTGGCGGCCGTGTTTCCCCGGCTCGGCGGCGACTCCTGCCGGCGCCGCGCAACTTGGCGAGCGTCTACCCCCCCGGCGGCACCAGCGGCGCGACCGAGACCACCTGCCCCACCACCACGGCGAAGCTCACCGGGCCCCACGGCCGCGAGATCGCCCCATCGTCGGGATCGGCGTAGACCGCGCTCGCCGTCACCGTCGCCGCCGGCAGGTTCGTCACGAAGAAGTCGCCGTCATCCGTGCGCGGGCTGTCCGCGAACGAGCTCGAGTCGCGCCGCGCGGATCTCGCCGCGTCGTACCAGCGGGCGATCGTCCGTGCGCTGACCGAGCGCACGTTGGAGACCGCTGAGCGCGTCGGCGCCGAGCGGATCGCGGTCGTCGGCGGCGT
>JACPDV010000120.1 GCA_016183835.1 Armatimonadota bacterium | reverse complement strand
CTTCCAGGTCGGCCCGACCTGCTATCGCGGCCTGTGGGTGGTGGACGGTTCGTTCCTGCTGGAAGCGATCAGCTACCTGGGCCGCGAGGCCGAGGCGCGGCAGGGCATCGCCTACCTGCGGAGCTTCCAGCGGCCGGACGGCGCGGTGGAGATCATCACCGGGCACCTGAAGGAAACCGGCATCGCGCTGTGGGCCGCGTGGCGGCATGCGCAGCTCACCGGCGACCGCGACTGGCTGCGCGGCATGTGGCCGCCGTATCGCCGCGCCGTGGCGCACCTGCAGGACCTCCGCCGGCAGGCGAGCCAGGATCCGAACGCGCTCTATGCCGGCCTGATCCCGCCCGGCTTCAGCGACGGCGGGATCGGCGGGACGAACGCCGAGTACACCAACGTCTACTGGAACCTGGCGGGCCTGCGCGCCGCCGTGGAGGCCGCCACGTGGCGGGGTGAGCAGGACGACCTGACCGCCTGGTCACGCGAGTATGACGAGTTCCGGTCCGCCTTCGACCTGGCCGCCGCGCGCGACGAGGTGCCGGGGCCGGGCGGCGCCTGCCTGCCGATCCTGATGGGCCGTCACCCGGAGATGCCGGTGCAGAAGGCGCAGTGGGCGTTCTGCCACGCGGTCTTCCCCGGTCGCGTGTTCGACCGCCATGACCCGCTCGTGGCGGGCAATCTGGCGATGCTGAAGGCCAACGAGTGCGAGGGCCTGGTGCGCGACACCGGTTGGCTGGGGGACGGCGTGTGGAACTACTTCGCCTCCTTCTACGCGCACGCCTGGCTGTGGCAGGGTGACGGTGGAAAGGCGGCGGAAACGCTCTACGCCTTCGCCAACCACGCCTCGCCGCTGCTCTGCTGGCGCGAGGAGCAGATGCCGGTGGGCAAGGGCGGCGCGATGGTGGGCGACATGCCGCACAACTGGGCCAGCGCCGAGTTCATCCGCCTGGTCCGCCACCTGCTGGTCCTGGAGCGCGGCGACGAGCTGCACCTCTGCGAGGGTCTGCCGGCGAAGTGGGTGGAGCCGGGGATGACCACGCGGCTGGACCGGGTGCCGACCAGTTTCGGCCGGGTGAGCGCCGCCGCGGCGGGTGCTGCTGCACCTGGGGACGTGGACGGGGCAGCCGGGCTTCGTCGCGATGGCGAACGCGGGGACGCAGGTGCGGGTGGTAGGCAAGTGATGCAACACATCACCGTTCGGGGCTTCCGGCTCGTGACCCGACCGGACGGCACCGGCTCTCTGCGCGAGCCAAGCGGCCCTCCCAAAGACGTTGCCGTGTGGCGCCACCAAAGCGGCCTCATCGGCCACGCGCGTCGCCGACCCTCTCGCTGTGGAGTTGGAGCGCGTTGCCACCCACCCAGCGAGGGTCCAACCCGGCGGCAGCGCCGCGGTCCAATGCCTCACCCACCCTCGACCGCGCCCGGTGTGGCGAGGTCGGCCAGATCCGCCGGCGTGAGCCCCAGGGCGTCCCCGAAGCAACTGACGACTTCTCGGCTCTTCCCGAAAGCGTCCTCCACTTCGGTCAAGGGAGGATGTCCCATCCGTAGTTGGAACCGAGGAAAGAGTCCGGTGGCTCTCTCTGGCGGCATCGGGGTACGATGTCGCCGTCCGTGGAAAGACAAGGAGAGAACCACCGTGTACGAAGTGTGCCACAACGGGACCGAACACGCCAAGGCCGTCTTGGCCGAGCTGCTGGGAACCCACCCGGAGGCCGTCGAGCCCCTGCTCCATCTGGTGACCGAAGCCCGCCAGACCGTCGAGGAGCTGGTGGACCTGATAGGGCGGGTGTGCTTGGAAAGCGTGCTGCACCTGTCGGCGGCGGAGCTGGCCGGCGAGCCGCACCGGGGCCAGGCCGGCGGCGAGGTGCAATGGCACGGGAGCCAGGGCGGGGTCGTGACGCTGGGGACGCAGAAGGTGCGCCTGACCAAGCCTCGGCTGCGGAAGCGCGGCGGCGGCGAGGGCGCGGAGGTGCCGGTCCCCGCCTACGCGGCGATGCAGCAGGAGGAGGGCCTGCGGGTCAAACTGGCGGCGATCCTGTTGCGAGGGGTCAGCACCCGGGACTATGCGGAAGTGGTGCCGGAGATGGCCGAAAGCTGCGGAGTGAGCCGTTCTGCGGTGAGCCGGCAGTTCATCGAGGCCAGCGAGGAAGCCCTGCGGAGCCTGTGCGAGCGGCGGTTCGAGGACCGGGAGTTCCTGATCCTCTATATGGATGGGGTCCACGTGGGCGGGCAACAGGCGATCGTGGTGGTCGGCGTGGACCGCGAGGGTTACAAGCACGTGCTGGGGTTGGCGGCTGGGGACACGGAGAACACCGTGGTGGTGCAGGGCCTGCTGACGGACCTGGTCGAGCGCGGCTTGAGCGCGGAGCGGCCGTACCTGTTTGTGATCGACGGGTCCAAAGCGCTGCGGGCAGCGATGACCGCGGTGTTCGGGTCGGACTGCCCGGTGCAGTGGTGCCGGCAGCACAAGGTGGAGAACGTGGTGGGGTATCTGCCGAAGGAACTCCAGGGGGAGGTGAAGGCGGTGATGCGTGGGGCCTACCGGCTGTCGGCGGCCGACGGGATGGCGCGGCTGCGCAAGCAGGCGGAATGGCTGGAGCGGGAGTGCCCCTCGGCGGCGGCGAGCTTGCGGGAGGGGTTGGAGGAGACGTTCACGATCAACGCGCTGGAGCTGCCGCCGACTTTGCGGCGGTGTCTGGCGACGACGAACCTGGTGGAGAGCCCGCACGCGGGGATGCGGCAGCGGACGGGGCGGGTGAAGCGCTGGCAGGACGGGGCGATGGTGCTGAGGTGGCTGGCGGCGGGGTACCTGGAGACGGAGAAGAGCTTCCGGCGGATCATGGGTTACCAGCACCTGTGGGTCTTGGAGGCGAAGCTGCGGGAGGTCCAGGAGTTGCGGGAAGAAGCGGCCGGGATGGTCAAGCTGCCGCAGAAGTCCTTGACACCGGCGGCGGCGTAAGGTAGAAACCGTGAAGAGGGTCACCGGACGGGGTTTCAACTACCGGTGGGACATCCTCCCGCGTCGGGCTGGCGCAAGACCGGCCCGTGAGCTATCCCGATCATGATCGGGTTATCCCGATCACTAACCCGATCATCGACACAGTCGCGGGACACAGTCGCGGGACACAGTCGCGGGACACCATACGCAGTCGCAGGACACCACATTCGCGGCAGTCGCGGGACATTGCAGTCGCGCGACATGCAGTCGCGGGACATACAGTCGCGGGACCAGTCGCCAGTTGCGGGACACCATACGCATTTGTGCCCCTGTGCCGTAGGGCGCCGGTGGCCCAGGCTCGAAGGTCATGGGATGGTACCGGGTAGTCCGCCGGGCAAAGGCAGCACGTCGATCCAGGGGGGGAAGCGCCGGAAGTCCGGCCCATTGGCGGTTACAAGTCGCGAGACTCCGTGCACCAGCATGGTGGCAACCAGGTTGGCGTCGTGGATCTGCTTCCCGCCGACGGCCACCTGCTGGATCAACTCGACCAACTTGGCCGTCACCGGCGGGCCGTCCTCCAAGACCTTGAAGCCGGACTCGAAGCTGGCGATCTCCGCCGCCAGGACCTGCGGTGGCTGCGGCCCGCCATGGACCTGCGTACGACTCATCTCCGACAGATAGTCACGCAGCACCTGGCGGCTGATGGATGCGCCCTCGGTCGCCGGCGCACCGGCCATAGCCTGGACCGCGTCCGCGTGGTGCGGGCTCGCCGGCGTGGTGTAGTAGACCAAGACGTTGGTACCGAGGAAGACCATCTACCGGCCCCAGTCGTCGTGCATGTCCTCGCGACGGAGGGACAGACCCGCCGGCCAGGCATCCACCTCGACCATGGCCAGGTCAAGAGGCAGCTTCGGGGGCTCCGACTCGCCGCCGGCCAACACGGTCAACCTCACCTCGTGCTCGCCCGGCGCCAGCTCCTCGGTCAGGTGCATCGTCAGCGTTCCGTCCGGGCCGACTGTCGCCTTTCCCTCAAAGGTCTTCATCGCGGGACTCCTCGCGTCCTCACACCGCCTCAATTGTACCCCCGCAGAGCCAGTCACTCTCCCGGGACCGGATCCTCCAACGTGTCGTCGGTGTGTTCCCGACCGCGAAGGGCGCCGCCTGGGCCTCCGCCGAACTCGCCGGGAGGTGATGCCGCCGCTCAACACAAGACCGCCGAGCCAGGAGCGGACCATGCCGAACAGCCGTCGAGCGGGCGCCCTCACCCTAACCCTCTCCCGGTGGGAGAGGGCACTCGGAGCGGCGATCGCCGTCCTGGTACTCCTCCTGCCCGCCCTGGCCCTCGCCGACGAGCCGCAGCCCGCGAACGGCTCCTTCGAGTCCCCCGCCGGCTGGGACCTCGCCCTCGAATCCGGCGCCACCGGTACGGCCGTGCGCGACACCGCCCTCGCCCGCACCGGCGCCGCCTCGCTCCGGCTCGACAAGACCAACGGCCTCGGCCGGCTGCGGCTCGTCAGCTCCGCGCCCGTCAAGGCCCAGCCGGGCGTGAAGTACGTCTTCCGCGGCTGGTTCCATAGCGACGACGCGCTGCTCAACACCCTCCTCCTCTTCCGCCTCGGCCCGCGCGAGGGCAACCTGTTCTACGACTCCATCGACGCCTCCGCCGGCTACTCCAGCCAGAGCCTCGTCGTCAACAGCGCTCGGGGCCAGTGGATCAAGCGCGTCGTCAGCTTCCGGACCACCGAGCCGCGCGACGTGTGGCTCAACGTGATGGTGTGGGGCAATCCGTGCCGGATCTGGCTCGACGATATAGAGTTCGGGCCGGAAGCGCACGGGCAATACAAGCCACTCACGCCCTTCGCCACGCCGTTCGACGAGGCCGCCGCCCGGCAGATCGTCCAGGCCCGACCCGACGCCACGGCCGCCGTGGACGACGCGGGGCGCCTCCGTCTCGACGGCAAGCCGGCTACGCCCGTGATCTACAAGGGCGAGGTCTACCGCCTCGAGAGCGACCTGGCGCGGTTCGGCGAGGCGGGCGTGGCGATGGCCACGGTGGCCATCCCGCTCGGCGGGGTCAACGGCGGGCCGGGGGCGTGGCAGGGCGCCGGGACGTACGACTTCGCCTTCGCCGAGCAGCGGCTCGCCTCGGCGTTGCACCGCAATCCGCGGGCCTACGTGATCCTCGACCTGCTGGTCTATCCCTACGCCGCCTGGGGCGACGAGCACCCGGACGACTGCTGGCGGAACGCCGAGGGGCAGCGGGCATATGGCCTGTGGGGCAACGTCGAGGGCTACGCCGACGACCTGACCAAGGTGCCGCACCCCGAGCGCAAGCCCTGGTGGTGCCCGTCGTACGGCTCCGAGGTCTGGCAGCGCGACGCCCGCGCCGCGGTCACCGCCGTCGTCGGGCACCTCAGGACCACACCCTGGTGGCACGCCGTGGCCGGGTGCTTCCTCACCGGCGGGCACGACGGGCAGTTCCAGGTGCTGATCGACGTCGACGACCATTCGCCCGCCTGTCTGAGCGGCTTCCGGGAGTGGCTCCGGGAGCGGTACGCGACGCCCGAGAAGCTGGCCGCGGCGTGGGGCCGGCCGGTGGCGCCGTTCGAGGCGGTCGGGCTGCCGGACAAGGGGCAGGGCGTGGCGCAGGAGTACTACCCCGCGCACGTGCCGGTGGGGCCGCTCAGCGACTACCGGCTGTACCGCGAGGTCTCGACCTGGCGCCTCCGCGACCGCCTGGCGCAGGCCGCCAAGGAGGCCGCCGGCAAGCCCATCCTCACGCTCTGCTACAACAGCCCGCGCGACAAGCACGATGGGCTGTTCACCGCGTCGCCGCACATGGATGCCACGGGGACGATGAGCTACTACCCCTACCGCCCCGCCGGCTACGCCGCCGGGCTGCGGCTGCGCGACGGGCTGGCGGCGCGGCGCAAACTGGGCTTCCAGGAGTTGGACCTGCGGAGCTGGACCGAGCCGCAGGGCGACGAGGTGTACCAGATGTGGATCGGCGCCGGGGAGACGCCGGAGACCTGGCGGGCGATCCACCGCAAGCTGGTGGCGGCGTCGCTGGCGCACGGGCAGGGGTGGTGGTACTACGACATGAACCACTACTTCGATGCGCCGGAGACCATGCAGGAGATCGCCACCGTCACGCGCTTCGCCGAGGAGGTGTCGCGGCCCGGCAGGATCCGCTTCCGGCCGGACGTGGCGGTGGTCACCACCGACGACGGGCCGCTCTTTCAAGGTCCGTACTTCTCCTCGGTCTCCGGCGGGCGCGACTTCCAGAACATGCAGCTCGAGACGAGCGGCGTGCCGTACGACACGCTCATGCTCGACGACGTGCTCACCCGGCCGGAGCTGCAGGGCTACCGGCTGTATGTGTTCACCGAGATGCCGCACCTCACCGCGGCGCAGCGGTCGGCGCTGGCGCGGCTGCTGAAGAACCGCGAGCGCACGCTGGTGTGGCTCTACGACCCGGGTTACGTGGCGGATTCCGGCCTCTCGTCAGAGGCGCTGTCGGAGCTGGTGGGGATGACGGTGCGCACCGACCCGGCGTTCACGCGAGGCAACTGCATGGTGGAGGGCGACCACCCCTTTGCCCGCGGCGTGCCGCCGTGCCAGAGCGCCGGCGAGATGCTGCTCAGCATGATGGCCCTGGACGGGCTCAACTCGTTCACTGCGCGCTACCAACGGTTCTGGGTGGACGACCCCGCCGCCACGCCGCTGGCGCACTGGCACGAGGACGGCCGCGTGGCGATGGCGGTACGGAAGCTGCCCGGCTTCACGTCGGTCTACCTGGCCGCGCCGATGGCGCTCGACGCGCGAATGCTGAACAACGTGGCGCGCTCGGCCGGGGCGTTCGTGGCCGGCGAGCCGGGTCCGGCGATTCACCTCAACGAGCGCTTCGCGTCGCTGCACGCCACGCGGAACCAGGGCTACCAACTGCGGCTACCGAAGGGGGTGACGCGGGCCACCGACGTGGACGCAGGGCCACTGGCGGTCGACGGCGGCACGGTCGCACTCGGGCTGGCCGCGGGCACAACGCGCTGGCTACGCCTGGATGCTGGAGCGGAGTGATCAACACAGAGACACGGAGACACAGGGTTTCCGGACGAGGATCTCTTCTCTGCGTCTCTGTGCCTCTGTGTTGAGAATCTCCCCTCAGGACGCCGCCATCGCCGCCGCTTCCCGCCGGCCGATCGCCGCCACCTGCTGGTCCGGCACCGGCACGGTGGCCGGGCGGCCGTTGTAGGTGACCGCCTTCACCGCCGGGTTGCGCTGCGCGTAGTAGCAGCCGATCAGGGTCCAACGCGCGTGAGGGCTCTCGTTGGCGTCGCTGCGGTGGAGCAGGTTGCAGTGGAAGAAGACCCCATCGCCCGGCTCGATCTCGACGTAGACTCGCTCGAGATGCTCCGCCGCGGCGGCGGTGCGCTCGGGATCGGAGCCGGTCTGGTCGCCCACCCGGCCGTGGGTCAGGCGGCCGAGGTGGTGGGAGCCGCGGAGCACCTGCAGGCAGCCGTTGTCGCGGTTGGCGCGGTCCACCGCCACCATGCAGCTCGACAGGCAGGGGAAGAGGAAGCCCTCGTACTCGTACCAGTAGCCGTAGTCCTGGTGCCACTCCCAGGCGCCGCCGACGAGGGGCTCCTTGAGCATCATCTTGTGGTGGAAGTGGCAGACCGGCCCGCCGAGGATCTGCTCCATGCCGCCAACCATTCGCTCGCAGGCGATCACGGCACTGTAGAGGTCGTCCTCGAGCACGTAGCGGATGTTGAGCTTGGTGGTGCGGCCGGTGGAGTCGTCGTGCGCACGGGCGCCCTGCTGCAGCTCCAGGTCGGCCTTGGCCACGCGCGCCAGGAGCGCGGTCTCCTCGGGGTAGAACACGCCCGGGATGATCACGTAGCCGTCCCGCTGATACGACGCCAACTGCTCGGCGGTGAGGATGCTGGCTGCCATCGTGGCTCCCCGGGCGCGGTCGCGCCCCGAGGCATCTTGGTGCCGGTCGCTGAGGTCGTCAGGGTGCCGGGCGCACGCCGTGCGCCGCTACTCGCCGAGGCTGATGGTGAGCCCGTCAGCGGCCAGCTCGACCCCGGGGAAAACCTCGTCGGCCTCGCGGCGGAGCGGCCCGAGATCGACGTAGCGCGAGGAGAAGTGGGTCAGCACGAGCCGCCTGGCGCCGGCGGACAGACCCACCTGCGCCGCCTCGGTGACGGTGCAGTGCTGCTTGGCCTTGGCTTCCGAGAGCAGGTCGCCGGCGAAGGTGGCCTCGTGGATCAGTACGTCCGCGCCGCGGCCGAGCACGGCGGCGTTGGCGCAGGGGCGGGTGTCGGCCACGTACGCGACCCGGTAGCCGGGCCGCGCCTCGTCGCCCGCGAGAACGCGGCCGGGCAGGCCATCGCCTACGCCTACGAGTTCATGACCCAGGTGCTGAAGCTGCCCCCAGAGCGGCCCCTCGGGCACGCGGAGCGCCCGCGCCGCGGCCACGTCGAACGGCCCGGGACGGTCCTTCTCGGCCACGGCGAAGCCGAATGTGGGCACGCCGTGGTGCAGCCGGCCGGCCTCGATCACGTACTCGGGACCGTCGTAGACCACGCCACCGTCGCCGCTCAGCTCGGTGAAGACGAGCGGGTAGCCGAACTCGGTGCGCAGCAGTCGGCGGTTGGCGAGGACGTACTCCCGAATCCCCTCGGGCCCCACGATCTCCAGCGGCTCCGTCCGCTCGCTCATCTGGAGCGACATGAGCAGCCCGGGCAGACCGAGCACGTGGTCGCCGTGGAGGTGGGAGATCAGCAGCCACCGGAGCCGGGAGTAGCGCAGGTGCTCGTCACGATAACGGAACTGCGTGCCTTCCCCGCAGTCGAGCAGAAACACCTCGCCGAGGCGCACGATGGCGACGGCGGGCATCGAGCGCCGGGGGCTCGGCATGGCCGAGCCGGTACCGAGGAAGATGATCCGCATGGTGAGGAGCCGCAGTGTAGCACAGGGCCGGCGGAGTGGCCAGACGGGTGTGCACCACGCCACGGCTCAAGACCGGCGACTCAGCGGACGATGCATGGAATGGGGAACGCCGGAGGATCGGAGGTCCAGTTGACTTCGCGAGGCCATGTCTGTGCCGCGCTCGTGGCCGCCCTGGCCGCCGCCGCCGGGGCCGAGACCACGCTCACCGTCGACTCCACCTTCGCCGGCGAGTACGTCTTCAGAGGCTACGTCCTCGGGCGGGCCGGCCTCTACAACACCGTCAGCGCGGCCGCGGACGTCGGCCCCGACGTCAACGTCAGCGGCTATGTGTGGAACTACACGAGGCTCGACGGCGGCATGCGAAGCGGCGAGCTCGACTACTCCGCGCAGGCCGCGTGGACCCCGCGCGGCAGCCTCTGCTGCCTCACCGGCGGCTGGGTCTACTACGACAGCGCGGCCTTCGTCGGCGCCAAGACCCAGGAGGCCTACCTGACCCTCGACTTCAACGTGCCGGCCCACCCGACGCTCGGCCTGTGGTACGACTTCGGCAGTTTCGTGGGGCTCTACACCCGCCTCGGCCTGAGCGACAGCCGTGAGCTCTCCTCGCGCCTCTCGCTCGACCTCAGCGGCGGCGTGGGCTTCGACCCGGGACGCGGGGTCAACGGCTTCAACGACTTCTCCGCCCTGGCCGAGCTGACCTACACGCTCGACCCGCACTGGTGCCTGCACGCGGCGGCTGAGCTGGTGGTGCCGTCCGCACGGGTCGCGTCGTACCGGGCCCGAGTCGTCCCGTACTGCGGGTTCAGCTACGCTCAGTCCTTCTGAGCAGGGGTCCCCAGAGGTTACGTCGGAGTAGGGGCGACGCTTGTGGTCGCCCTTGGCTTACGAGGCGCCCGGACGGGCGGCCACAAGGGCCGCCCCTACGCCCCGGCGCGGCGCTCACACCCCGGCCGTCGCCCGCACCTCGGCGATCAGCCGCTCCGCCGTCGCCAGTTCCGCCGCCTCGGCCACGATGCGGAGGATCGGCTCCGTGTTCGACGCCCGCAGGTGCACCCAGCCGGCGGGCAGGTCCACGCGCACGCCGTCGCGCGTGTCCACCGTCGCGTCGCCGCGGCCCGCGTACGCCTGCCTGACCGCGGCCACCATGCGGCCCACCTCGCGCAGCGGCGGCCGCGGGAGCTTTGCGCGCGCCATCACGTAGCGGCCGATCCCGGCCAGCGCCTCGGTCACCGTCCTGCCGTGGAGCGCCAGATGCTCCAGGATCAGCGCCATCCCGGCGAAGCTGTCGCGGGCGTAGTGGAGCGCCGGGTCGATCACCCCGCCGTTGCCCTCGCCGCCAATCACCGCCCCCTGCCGGCGCATGTCGAGGACCACGTTGATCTCGCCGATCTTCGACCGCCGCACCGTGCCTCCGGCCAGCCCGGCCGCGTCGTCCACGGCCCGGCTGGTGCTCAGGTTGACCACGACCCGGCCCCCGCCGCAGCGCTCCAGGACATGCCGGCAAGCCACCGCCAGGGCGTACTCGCCGCCCAGGCAGACGCCGCCCTCGTCCACCAGCGCCAGCCGGTCGGCGTCGGGGTCCTGCGCGAAGCCGAGGTCGGCGCCGCTCGAGCGGACCAGGTCGCACAGCTCACCGAGATGCTCGGGAAGCGGCTCTGGCTCGCGCGGGAACCCGCCGCCGGCGTGCATGTGGAGCGGCACCAGCTCACAGCCGAGCGCCTCGCACAGCAGCGGGTTCATCACCGAGCCGGCGCCGTTGACCGCGTCCACCGCCACCCGAAATCCGCGCCGCCTCACCGCCGCCACGTCCACCCGCGCCAGGACGCCCTGCAGGTGCCGCGCCACGGCGTCGGGCAAGGGGGCCACGTGGCGGGCCGGCTGCTCGGCCGCGGGCGGGTCCTCCTGGTGGTAGATGTCGAGCAGCTCCTCGGCCTGGAGCGGGCTGAGGAAGAGCCCGTCGGGGCCCACCAGCTTGAGGGCGTTCCACTCCTCGGGATTGTGGCTGGCCGTGACGATCACGCCGCCCGCGGCGCCGCGGCGCGGCACGTTGTACTGCACGGTGGGTGTGGGCACGATGCCGGCGTCGAGCACGCGGCAGCCCGCGGCAAGGAGCCCGGCGACCACGGCCTGGCAGGCCATCTCGCCGCTCCGCCGGGTGTCGCGCCCGAGGACCACCCCGCCGCCGCCGCACCACCCGCCGAAGGCCTGCGCGAAGCGCGCCAGAAGCAGCGGCGTGAGCGCCTCGCCGACGATCCCGCGGACACCGGAGATGCTGATCTTCAGGGACTGGAGCGGATGCATCGGCCTACTCCCGCACCCTCCGCACCACCTCCTCGAGCCGCGCCTCGAGCGCCTCGTCGTGGTCCGCCTCGGCGACGATGCGGATCGCCGGCTCGGTGATGCTGCTCCGCACGTGGACCCAGCCATCGGGCCAGGCCAGGCGGAGGCCCTCGGTCAGATCCACCGACGCGTCCGACACCTCGTCCTCGGCCCAGGCGCGCAGGTCCGTGAGCCGGTGGACCACCTCGCCGGCGGGCAGGTTCACGGTCAGCTCGCGCCAGGCGTAGCGCGGCAGATCGGCCACCAGGTCGCTCGCCCGGCAGCGCTCGCGGACGAGCAGGTCGAGCAGGTGCGCCGCCGTGCAGAGGCTGTCGTGCGCCAGCGCGAGCCGCGGGAACATCACCCCGCCGCTGCCCTCGCCGCCCAGCACGCCCTGGTGGATATGGACGCCTTCGGCGATGTAGGACTGCCCCACCCTGACCCGCTCGACCCGGCTGCCGTGGCGCTCGGCGACGTGGTCGATCAGACGCGAGGTGGACAGGTTGGTGATCACCACACCCGGCTCGCGCGGGAGCACGGCGCGTCCGGCGAGGGCCAGCGTGTAGGCCGCGGTGAGCGCGACCGCCTGGTCGGTGACGATCCCCAACCGGTCGCCGTCGGCGTCGAAGGCGAGCCCCAGGTCGGCGCCGCCGGCGCGGACCAGCGCACGGAGCTGGCCCATCGTCTGCGGGGTGGGCTCGGGCGCGTGGGGAAAGGGCAGCTCCGGCTCGTCGTTGACGGCGATGGCGTGGCAGCCGAGCGCCTCGAGCAGCGCCGCCGCCGCGGCGCAGCAGGCGCCGTTGGCCAGATCCACGGCCACCCGCAGCCCGCGCGCAGCCACGGCGTCACGGTCGATCAGCGCCAGCACCGCCGTCTGGTGCGCCGCCAGCGCGTCTTGCGTGGCTTCCGGCGAGTCCGCCGTCAGGGTGCCCAGCTCACCCGTGGGCGCCCAGCGCGGCCGGTTGTGGTGGAAGTGATCGAGCAGCTCGGCGCCCTGCTGCCCGTCGAGGAAGACCCCGTCGGGGCCGACGAACTTGAGCGCGTTCCAGTGCTCCGGCCCGTGCCCGGCGGTGATGGCGAGTCCGCCGGCGCAGCCGCGGTGGCTGACGGCCCATTGCATCACCGGTGTGGGGCAGACGCCCAGGTCGACCACGTCGCAGCCCACGGCCAGGAGTGCGCTGCGGACCGCGGCGGCGAGCATCGGCCCCGACGGGCGGGTGTCACGGCTGAGGAGTACGGCCGGCCGGCCGCCGTCGTCATGGAGCGCGGTGCCGAAGGCGGCGGCGAGGCGCATCGCCAGCTCGGCGGTGAGCGCGGTGCCGGCGGCGCCGCGGATCCCGGCGATGCTGATGCGCAAGGGCCGCGGGGCCGCCGCTGCCGGACCGAATGCGGACACCATCGCCGCCGTGCGTGCGCCGAGATTCCCGCGGCAGCCGGCCGTTCTCCTTCGGCAGCGGACGGAAGGACTTGACCGGCGGGATCGGAACTGCGTCGCCCATAAGCTGTCGTCACCGAGGAGAAGAGCGGATGACACGCACGAGCGTGGGCACGTTCAGCCAAGTGGAAGCGACCATGCGGGCGCTGACCCACGGCGGGGTGCTCCTGTGCACCCAAGGGCCCGATGGGCGCCCGAACGTGATGACCATCGGCTGGGGCACGGTGGGCGTGGTGTGGGGCCGGCCCGTGTTCCTCGTGCTGGTGCGCCCGTCGCGGCACACCAACGGCGACGTCACCGTCGCCGTGCTGCCGCGCGAGCGCTCCGAGGACCTGCTCTTCTGCGGCACCCGCTCGGGCCGCGACACCGACAAGGTCAGCGCCTGCGGGCTCAGGCTGGCCGGCTCCGAGCACGTCATCAGCCCCACCCTGGACGACTCTGTGATCACCTACGAGTGCCAGGTGATCCACCAGAACGACGTGCTCCCCGTCGAGCTGGCGCCCGAGATCCCGTCCGAGTTCTACCAGAGCGGCGACTATCACAAGGTCTACTTCGGCCACATCCTGGCCGTCAACGCCGTCGCCGACGCCAACTCCCGCGTCGCGGGGTAGGCGGCCTCGGCAGAAGGTCCACCGCCCGGCGGTCCCGAACCACTCGCGTGGAGTCCGCCGTATGGCCGTCTTACCGGCGACGGCGACGAGCTGCTCCGCTGGCGCGGCCGGCTCGACGACGAGATCCACTGGGGCCGCTACATCGGCCACTGCGGCGTGGAGTGGGGCATCTACCCCGGCCGGCCCGAGAGCTACCAGCAGCCGCACCCCTACCGTGAGCCCACCGCCGTCATCCGCTACGCCGACCTGCAGGCCATCGTCGCCACGTTCAAACACCTCGCCGCCACGTGCTACGGCAAGCCGCTCACGTGCGGCACCACGCTCGACCCCGGGCCGGAGTTCATCCCCTCAGCCTTCAAGATCCAGGAGCATCCGGAGCTGATGCGCGGCGGACCGCACTCCCCGCGCGGCGCCACCTTCCCCTTCCTCTGCTGCTACGCTCGCTTCGAGGCCGACCAGAGAGAGTACGCCGCCTTCCCGGAGGGCATCCCGGCGGGCACCTCGCTGGGCGCGTTCGTCGGCCGGCAGGCGGTGGAGTTCTGCGCGGCGATGGGCTTCGACTATCTGTGGCTGAGCAACGGCCTCGGCTTCAGCCACTACCCCTGGAGCTGGGTCGGCGAGGCGTTCGACGGGCACGCCTTCGGGCTGGTGGACCACGCCGCGGAGTCCGCCCGGATCGCCTCGTTCTGGGACGACCTCCGCGCCGGCTGCGGCGACCTGCCGCTCGAGGCCCGCGGCACCAACTTCAGCGTCGGCCTCGACCTCGCCGCCGACTGCATCCCCCACGACCGCATCCACGCCGCCGGCCGGCTCCTCTCGCCGCCGGTCAACCCGCCGTGGGGCAGCCGCGACCTGGGCATGGAGGTCACCGCCTGGCTCACCCGCCTCGCCTCGCACCCGGGCGACAGCTTCGACTTCCGCTGCTACCTCAACGACCCGTGGTTCTGGACCAACCCGTGGTGGGACTACTATCACCGCGAGCCGTTCGACCTCTACGCGCCGCTCACCGTGTCACGCCTGTCGGCCGGCGGTGCGGTGCAGACGCCCGGCAGCGTAGCGCTCCTGACCATCGACACGGAGCAAGGCGAGCTGAACCCGGACACCGCCATCGAGGTGGTGCCCCACCTCCGCCACGCGCTGCGCACGCTGCCCGACGAGCCCGGCCCGCTGGTCTGGCTCTATCCCTACGACGAGCTGAAGCTGGCCGCTGAGCAGGACGCCGACGGCGCCGCGTGGGCCGTCTTCGTCGACGCCTTCGTCCGCTGCGCGATCAACCAGGGCCTGCCGCTCAACACGGTGGTCAGCACCGCCGCCTTCCGCCACATGCCGCTCGAGGTGCTCGGCGAGAGCATCGTCGTCACGCCGCTGCCGCGCTTTGGCGAGCCGCACGTGCCGCGCTTGCTGGAGTGGCTCGACCGGGGCGGCAAGGCGCTCTTCTACGGGCCGGCGATGGGCGGCGCCACCGAGGTGTTGGAGCGGCTCAACCTCCGCGCCGGCCGCCCGCTGGAGGGCGAGCTGCGGCTGCACGCGCATCGCGGCGACGCCGGCGCGCCGCTGATCCACGAGCCGCTGCTGTCGGCGGGACCCATCCGCGAAGGGCTCCTGGAGGACGACACCAACAGCTTCGGCACCACGCTCCGCGCCACGGTCCGCGCCGGCGGCGTGGAGCGCGCGTATGCGCTGTCGCGCGGCCACCGGCTGGCCTGGGTGCGCGGCACGCTGCCGCTCACGTTCCCGCCGGGCGCCACGGTGCCGCGCGAGTTCACCCCCGAGCAGAGCCTCGACGCCACGGTGTGGAGCGTGCACCTGCTGGCCGACCTGGGACTGACCGTGGCGCAGGAGGTGCCGCTCGCGGCGGGGCGCCGGGCCGCGCTGTTCATCAAACGGCACGACAACGCGTACTGGCTCGCCGGCCACAAGCCCGACGCCACAGTTTCGTTCCGTCTCGCGCTCCCCGACGGCGTGCCGGTGCTGACCGAGCGGGAGACGGTGACCGTGGCCGGGACGGGGCTGTACCACCTCGATCGCTCGTTCCACCGCGAGTGCCGCGTGTTCGTGCGGCAGGCGGGCGGGCTGGTGAGCTGCAAGGTGGAGCAGCACCCGCCGGGCGCCACGTGCCGGCTCCGGGTGGCGGGGCTGGAGCAGGCCACGGTGACGCTCCGCCCGCCGCGCGAGCGGCTCGGCGCGACCGTGGTGGAGGGAGGCAATGCGGAGGTGGACGAGGCGCGAGGCGTGGTGGTGGTGCAAGGCGTGACGGGAGCGCTGCGGGTGACGTGGTGAGCGGCGGAAGCGGGCTCAACGATGGTGGTACTGCGGCGGAGGGACGGAGCGGTTCTGGCGCGGCGCATGGACGGCGAGTCGCTCGCCGGCTGCGATCTGCGCGGGCTCAACCTACTGAACGCCGACTTCAACGGGCATGACCTGCGCGGGACAGACTTGCGGAAGGCGTACCTCCGCGGCGCCGATCTCAAGGGCGCGCTGATCGACGAGACCACCCGGGCCGACCCGAGCCTGCGCGTGCTGTGGGAGCTTGCCAACCACGGCGGCGCCGGGCGCAACCTGCGCGGAGCGGACCTGAACGGCGCGTTCCTGCCGGCCGTGGACCTGCGGGGCGCCGACCTGCGCGGCGCGCATCTCAACGGCTCTTACCTGGACCGCGCCGACCTCTCCGATGCGAACCTGAGCGGCGCCGGCCTGACCGGTGCGCACCTGCGCGAGGTGCTGCTCCCGCGAGCCAGGCTGCGCGAGGCCGTGCTGATCAGCGCCGACCTGACCGGCGCGGACCTGAGCGGTGCCGAGCTGACCGGCGCCGGGCTGCGGGGCGCGGCGATGACCCGCGCCTCGCTGCGCGGCGCGAACCTGCAGTACGCCGATCTGGAGAACGCCGAGCTGGGTCTGGCGGTGCTCCAGGGCTGCGACCTGTGCGAAGCGAACCTGTCGCATGCGCACCTGCGCGACGCCGACTTCGAGGGCGTGCGGTTCAGCGGCGGCACGCGCTGGCCCGGCCTGTTTCGCCCGGACGGCGTGGTCCGCGTGCCGGATCCGCCGGAGATGCGCGGCCTGTCGCTGGCCGTGCCCGCGGAGGCCCTCTCCCGCGGCCTGTCGCGGGTCGCCGAGCCCGCCCCGCCGGCCAGGCATCGCCCGCGCCGCAGTGGCCCGACCCGGCACTCGACCCGCGCGTCGGTCTACCTCAGCGGCGTCCCGGAGGCGGCCTGCGGCATCGGCTGGGACATGGCGCTCCGCGCCTTGCACGGCGCACTCGAGTACGTTACCGGCCTGCACCTCGACTACGACGAGCTGCTGGTGCTCTCGGGCGACGCCTTCGCCGCCGTCGCCAGCGACAAGTACCAGGATGCCACCTACCTGGCGTCCTGCACCGACCCTCTGACGCCGGTGGCGGCGGCGTTCGGGTTCCGGGGGCGGTGGTGCTTCCCGGACAGCTACGCCGAGGCGCGCGACTTGGTGATGCAGGAGATTGGCGCCGGCCGCCCGGTGCTCGCCGGCGGCGCGGCGAACCCGTACGGCTGCCCGCCGTGGGGGCTGATCACCGGGTATGACCGGAAGCGCCCCTGGTTCTGCTTCGCCGGCTACGGCACGCGGGCGGAGACGCGCTGGATGCCCGTGCGGGGCGAGACGGGCGAGCCCGATACCGGCCCGTGGAACGGCCGGGTCCGCGGACTGCTGGCGAGTACCCACCGGTTCTGGCACGATCGGCCGATGTTCGTGCTCGGCCCTCGCGGCCTGCCGCCGGAGCGTCGCGAAGTGATCACCGACGCCCTCCGCAGGGCGCCGGAGGTGCTGGCCGGGACCAGCGTGAGCATCGGTGACTGGGGCGGCGTGACGTACCACACCGGGCGGGAAGCGCTGGCGTTCCTCGCGGAGGACCTGCCCCGCATCGACTGGCCGGCGGTGCGCGACGCCCCGAAGCCCGCGGACGCCCACGGCTGGTGGGAGCGGCCCGGCGTGGTGGCGGCGTGCGCCGACATGGTCTGGCGCGGTCGGAGCGCGGCGGCCCGGACGTTCCGGCAGTGGTCGGCAGAGCAGCCCTGGCTCGCGGCGATGGTGCCCACGCTCGAGGCCGCGGCGGCCCTGGCGCAGCCGGTCTACGACGCGCTCACGCCTCGCTGGCCCTGGGAGGCGGCGCCGTCGGTGTGCGACAACCCCGCCTGGCGGCAGGACGCCGCGCGACGCTTCGCCGAGATCGACAAGCTGGACGCCGGCCTCTTCTCCGCCCAGTCCCCTGCGTAGCTCACTGCTCCACCAGCCGCGCGGGGCCGACGTAAGCCACCGTCGAGTAGTCGTAGACGCCGCGCTTGTCCGTCCCGCGCAGCCGCAACACCAGCTCCTCGCCCGGCTTCGCCACGCCGCCCAGGTCTATCGTCGTCCACGCCTTGCCGGCGGCGCGGTCGAGCGCCATGTCCTCCTCCCAGAGCACCTTGTCGCCCGCGGTGACTTGCCAAAAGCGGT
>JACPDV010000741.1 GCA_016183835.1 Armatimonadota bacterium | reverse complement strand
CCCGGTGGGACACACATCGACGCAGGTGCCGCACGAGATGCAGGTGCTCTCGCCCAGCGGCACGCCCAGGTCCGCCACCACCATCTGCTTGACGCCACGGAATCCCAGCTCCAGAGTGCCCACGCCGGCGACCTCGTAGCAGGCCCGCACGCAGCGGCCGCAGAGGATGCAGCGGTTGTGGTCCTGGACGAAGAACGGGTTGCTCGTGTCTGGCTCGAGCACCGGGAACAGGTAGGTGTAGCGCGTGTGGGTGATGCCCTCCTGGTAGGCGCGCTGCTGCAGCTCGCACAGCCCGGTCATGGCGCAGTAGGGGCAGATGTGGTTGCGCTCGGCGAAGAGCAGCTCCAGGGTCATCTGCCGCAGCATCGACAGCTTGTCGCTGTGCGCGACGACCACCGCGCCGTCTTCGG
This sequence comes from Armatimonadota bacterium, assembly GCA_016183835.1. GTDB lineage: Bacteria > Armatimonadota > UBA10988 > UBA10988 > UBA10988 > JACPDV01. Next base: position 7,639 of record JACPDV010000741.1, on the reverse strand, counting down.
CGGGTGCGGCGCAGGCGGTGACCAGCCGGCGCTGGCCCTCGACCTCCACCACGCACATCCGGCAGGCGCCGCGGTTGGTCAGCCACGGGTGGTGGCAGAGCGTGGGGATGTCGATCGCGTTGGCCTTGGCGACCTCGAGGATGGTCATCCCCGCCTCGCCCACGCAAGCCTTGCCGTCGATCGTGAGGTTGATATGCTCGGGCATCGTGACGCTACTCCTTCACCACGGCGCCGAAGTTGCACACGTCGAAACACATGCCGCACTTGATGCACTCGTCCTGGTGGACCTCGTACCGGCGCTCACCGTCCTCCTTGTGGATGGTCTCCACGGGGCAGTTGCGGGCGCACACGCCGCAGCCGGTGCACTTGGCGGGGTTGATCGAGAAGGTCAGCAGTTTGCGGCAGACGGCCGACGGGCAGCGCTGCTCGAGGATGTGCGCCTCGTACTCCTCGCGGAAGTGGCGCAAGGTGCTGAGCACCGGGTTGGGCGCAGTCTGCCCCAGCCCGCAGAGGCTCATGTCCCTCATCAGGAGGCAGAGCTTCTCGAGCCGGTCGAGATCCGCCATGGTGGCGTTGCCCTCGCAGATGGTGGTCAGGATCTCGTACACCTGGCGAGTGCCGGCGCGGCAGGGGATGCACTTGCCGCAGCTCTCATCGACGCAGAACTCCATGTAGTAGCGCGCCACATCCACCATGCAGGAGGTGTCGTCGAGGACGATCAGCCCGCCCGAGCCGACGATGGCGCCCAGGGCGGTGAGGGACTCGTAGTCCAGCGGCGCGTCGAGGTGCGCCGCCGGGATGCAGCCGCCCGACGGCCCGCCGGTCTGCGCCGCCTTGAACGGCCGGTCGTCCACCACGCCGCCGCCGATGCCGAACACCACCTCGCGCAGGCTGGTGCCCATCGGCACTTCCACCAGCCCGGTGTTCTTCACGTTGCCGGCCAGGGCGAAGACCTTGGTGCCCTTGCTGCGCTCGGTGCCGAGGGCCGCATAGGCTGCCCCGCCGTGTCGAAGAATCCACGGGATATTGGCGTAAGTCTCGACATTGTTGATGCTTGTGGGACAGCCCCACAAGCCACGTTGCGTGGGGAAGGGCGGGCGCGGCATGGGCTGCCCGCGTTTGCCTTCGATGGACTGCATCAGGGCCGTCTCTTCGCCGCACACGAACGCCCCGGCGCCCACCCGCAGCTCGATGTCGAAGCTGAAGTCCGTCTCGAACAGACCCTCGCCGAGGCAGCCGTACTCGCGCGCCTGCCGGACCGCGATCTCGATCCGCCGGATGGCCAGCGGGTACTCGGCGCGGCAGTAGATGTAGCCCGTGTCGGCGCCGGTGGCGTAGCCTTTGATGGCCATCGCCTCGAGCACCCGGTGCGGGTCGCCCTCGAGCACCGAGCGATCCATGAAGGCGCCGGGATCGCCCTCGTCGGCGTTGCAGATCACGTACTTCTGCGGGCCGGGCGACTGGCGGAGAAGGCCCCACTTCAGGCCGGTGGGGAAGCCGGCGCCGCCGCGCCCGCGCAGGCCGCTGAGCTTGACCTCGTCGATCACCTGGTCCGGGGTCATGGCGGTCAGTGCGTTGCCCAGGGCCAGGTAGCCGTCGCGGGCGATGTACTCCTCGATCCGCTCGGGATCGATCACCCCGCAGTTCTCGAGCACGATCTTGTGCTGCCGCTGGAGGAAGGCGAAGTCGCGCTGGGTGGCGATGATGTCGCCGCCGGGCTCGGTGATCAGGCAGGGCGTGTAGGGCCGGCCCTTGATGAAATGCTCGACCACCAGCTTGGGCACGTCATCGGCGGCCACCTGGTGGTAGAGCACCTCATCGGGCCAGACGCTGAGGAGCGGCCCGTGGACACACGGCCCGGCGCAGCCGGTCTCGACGATCACCACCTCGTCGCTCAGCCCGTGCTCGGCCAGCTCCTCGGCCAGCCGGGCGCGGACCTCGCGGGCACCCGAGCTGACGCACGCTTGCCCCATACAAAGAAAGCAGTGGAGTCGTTTGAACTCGGGCATCAGCTCACCTCCCCGGGAAGCCTGCGGGCGATCACGTACTGGGTCACCTTGCGGCCCTTGACCACGTGCTCGGTGATGATGCGCCGGGCGGCGTCGGCATCGAGCTGCCCGTAGACCACAGGCGTCTCGCCGCCTTCCTCGACGGTGACGATAGGCTCCAGGTCCTCCACCCCGCTCGACCCGGTGGCGACGACCTCCACGTCGTCGAGCTCGAGCCGGTCGACCTCGGCGAGGAGGGCGTCCATCACCTCGCGGCTGCCCTTGGCCAGGCCGCTGGTGCCCATGCACACCACCACGCGGAACCGCCGGTGCTCGGAGCGAAGGGCCAGCTCCCGTGCCGCCTTCTCGCGCAACCGGCGAAGGTCGTCCAGGTTCATCGCGTCTGCCTCCCGACCGCGAGGGCCGCCTCGCCCTCGCGAATGCGTTCGAGCAACCACTCCCGCACCGCGCGCGTGTCGTATGCCGCACCGACAATCCGCCGCACGGGCCGGGTATCCAAGCGGTACTGGTGTCTGCTTATGCGATGAGTCAGGCACCAGTTGATTGATACGCAACCCAACAGGAGGGCCTGCAACGATTCCGCCACATTTCCCAGCGGCGGACGGTCGGGATGGCCGTAGGGCATCACCGCCTCCACCAGAGTGCCCACCCCCGGTCGGGAGAGCAGCCGGAAGCTCCCGTCGCAGGTCTCCACCGTGCCCCGGAAGAGCGCCAGACCAAAGCCGACCCAGCCGGCCTGCTTGGTCTCGGTGGTGGTGGTCGCAAACTCCCGCAGCACTCGGTCGATCATGTCCGCGCTCATTCCCGGTCCGTCGTCGGCGACGACGATCGTGAAGCGATCCGCCTCGGGGTCCTCGCAGAGGCTGATCTTCACCGTCCGTGCGCCCGCCGAGACGGCGTTCATGGCCACGTCCAGGACGTGAAGCATCAGCTCCTGCATGGTTCTAGCGGTAGTTGCGGAGGATCCGGCGCACCTTCTTCGGGTCCACCCGGCCGTGCACGTCCTTGTCGATCATCATCGCCGGCGCCAGGCCGCAGGAGCCGATGCAGCGCGCGTTGCAGAGGGTGAACAGCCCGTCGCTCGTGGTCTCGTCGAGGTTGACGCCCAGCTCCTTGACCAGGGACCGGATCACCCGGTCGGCGCCGCGCACGTAGCAGGCCGTGCCGGTGCAGACGTGGATCTCGTACTTGCCCTTGGGCTTGAGGTGGAACAGGTGGTAGAAGGTCGCCACCCCGTAGACCCGCGCCAGCGGCAGGTGCAGCCGCGAGGCCACGTGCGCCAGCACGTCGTTGCGCAGATAGCCGAAGATCTCCTGGGCCCGGTGCAGCACCTCGATCAGGCTGTCGGGCGAGTGGTTCTCGGTGGCGATGAACTCGTCCAGGGTGCGAAACAGCGCCGCCTCGATCCCGAACTTGCCGGACATCACATCGCTCTGGACCATCAGCGATTCTCCTTATGCCAAAGCTCGCCGCACCGGCACGGCCCGGCGCCCGCCACGGCCCTCCAGGGCCGCCCGAAACTCCGTCACACCGGCCGCGGCCACCTCGAACTGCGTCTGCTGGTAGCCGATCTCGCCCGGCCGGTGCGCATCCGAAAACCGCACCACCGGCAGACCGCCGAGCGCCGGGTGCTCCGCCCGCAGGCGGTCCTCGTCGCCGAAGCGCGACAGCTCCACGCCGTCCACCGGCAGGTCGTCCGGCATGAAGCCGAGCTGGCTGAGCACGGAGTTCGCCGGCCGGTCGACATGTGCCAGGAGCACCAGCGCGCCGCGCCGCCGCGCCTCGGCGCAAACCGCGTCGAGCGGCTGCTCGATGGCGTTGATCAAGAGGTGGGGCTCGAAGCCGAGGATCTCGTCCTCGCCGTCCACGACCACCTGGTCGCCGAACAGCGCGGGGTCGCAGGGCACCGACGGCAGCGCGGCGTGGACCCAGTCGCCGTAGGCCAGGGCGTCGGCGGGCGTGTCGAACAGGGTCAACACGTCCACTTCCTCCGCCGACCGCACTTCCAGGCCGAACAGCGCGCAGAGCCCCGCGGCCTGCGCGGCCGCCGCCAAGGCCGGCGCGTTCCGGGCCGAATTGTGGTCCGTGAGGGCGACCACCTGGATGCCCACTTCCACGGCTCGGGCCACGATCGCCCGCGGCGACATGCTCAACTCTCCACACGGCGAGAGCACCGAATGGATGTGCAGGTCGGCTGCGAGCAGCTCCACCTCACCGCACTCCGAGACCGTACAACAGTCCCGCCACGGTGTAGGTCGGTTGGAGTGACGTGAAAACCGTCACGGACTCAGTTTCCGCCAACGAAACAAGATCCTCGTTCGGCGCCCGACCGGCGGTGAGAATCACGGCGGCCAGGCCCTGGGCGGAGGCGACCGCCGCGACGTTGCGGTGGGTCTGGATGGTGATCCAGACGTAGTCGGGCGCGCCGTTGGCCAGCACGTCGCTGAGAAGGTCGGAGACGATGGCCCCGGTCACCTCGCGGTCGGACACGGGGGTGCAGGGGGTCAGGCCCAGAGCGGCGCCCAGCTCGGCCACGGTCATCGGATCCTCACTTCCTCGCCCCCGCCATCGGTGGAGGGCGGATCGGCCGGGGCGCGATCCCCGGGGGTGACGTCGAACTCGAGGTGGAGCCAGGTGCCCGAGCCGCGCTTGCTGCGGATCTCGAACCGGTCCGCGCACTTGCGGATGTTGGGCAGCCCCATCCCGGCGCCGAAGCCCAGGTCGCGGACGAAGTCGCTGGCGGTGGAGAAGCCCGGTACCATGGCGCGCTCGATGTCCTCGATCCCGGGCCCTTTGTCGCTCACGGTGAGCTTGACCGAGCCGTCGTCCACCAGCGCGACGATGCGCCCGCCCTCGGTGGTGTGGATGATCAGGTTCGTCTCGCATTCGTGTGTGGCGATGGCCACGCGGCGCTGGAGCTGCGGCTTGAACCCGCGCGCGGCCAGCTCACGCTTGACCCGCACGCTGGCCATCCCCGCCCGCTCATAGTCGCGCGCCGGCACGTCGAACTCGATCCGCAGCACGCTGCCGTCCATCGTGGCGCGGCCCGACTCGGCCTCGTCCTTCGCGGTGAGCATCGCCGAGACCTCGTCCAGGAGCGACTTGAGGATGCTCTCGGGGGTGATCACCCCGCACAGTTGCCCGCCCTCGTCGAGCACGGGCAGCCGCCCGAACCCGGTCTTGCCGAACAGACCCATGGCCTCGGTGAGCGGCCACCGGCGGTCCACCGTGACCACGTCGCGGGTCATCCACTGCTCCACCAGGTCGTCGCGCCCGCCGCCGTCGAGCCACAGGATCACGTCTTCGGTGGTGACGATGCCCACCATCTCGTCGCCACGGGTGACGGGCATGCCGCCCGCCCGGGCCTCGCGCATCCGCTGCTGCGCCACCCGCATGGCTACGTTCGGCGGGACCGTCACGTAGTCCGTGCTCATGGCGTGGGAGACCTTCAGTCGGTGGACAAGCTCGTGGATAACGGAGTATTCCACAGCACTCCTCCCGCCACATAGCAGGCCTCGAACATGCGCAGCTCGGTCACCGCCAGCGGCACACCGTAGCTCTTCGCCAGGCGCACCGTTTCCTGCGGCGGCTGCTTGCCCCGCACCACCACCACGCCCAGCGCGCCCACCGCCAGCGCGGTCCGGATCGCCTGCGGCGAGATCTGGCCCGTGAGGATCACGAAGTCCTCTTTGTCCGTGGCGAGGATGTCGCTGAGCAGGTCCGCCGCGGCCACGCTCTGGGCCTCGAAATCCGGCAGCTCAACCAGGGGCGTCGCGTGCAACGCCGCGATCAGATCCGACCACCACATGGTCTCATCCTCAACAGATCCGGGGCAGTTGCCCGCCGGTCAGCCGATCCAGCACCCGCCGGCCGCCGACACCCGTGCGCAGCCACACCCGGCCACCGCGCTCCCCGCCGATGCACCCGATCCGCGCCGCCGAAGGCTCCAGGCCCCGCAGGGCCGCTTCCACCGCGTCGGCCGCCTCCGGCCCGACCACCGCCACCAGCCGGCCCTCGCAGGCCAGGTAGTAGGGGTCCAGCCCGAGCATTTCGCAGACCGTCCCGACCTCCTCCCTGACCGGGATCTGCGCACCTTCGAGGCTCACCTCCAGACCGCTCGTCTCCGCATATTCACACAACACCGTCGCCACCCCGCCCCGCGTGGCGTCGCGGCAGCACTTCACCCCGCCGCCGCCCGCCGCCAACACCGCCGCCACCGTCCCGTGCAGCAGCCCGCAGTCCGACTCGAGCGCCGCGGCGAAGCCGATCTCCCCGCGCGCCAGCAAGACCGCCGCCTCGTGCCGCCCCACGTCGCCGCTGACCAGCACCACATCGCCCGCGGCGATCCGCTCCGCGCCCAGCTCCACTCCGTCCGGCACCAGTCCGTAGCCGCTCGTCGCCAGGTACACGCCATCGCCGCTGCCGCGCTCCACGACCTTGGTGTCGCCGGCCACCAGCCTCACCCCGGCGGCCCGCGCCGTGGCCGCCATGCTCGCCGCGATGGCCGCCAGCTCGGCGACCTGCGTGCCCTCCTCGATCACGAACGCCGCGGTGAGGGCGATGGGTTTCGCGCCGCACACCGCCAGGTCGTTGACCGTGCCGCAGATGCTGAGCTTGCCGATGTCGCCGCCGGGGAAAAAGCGCGGCTTGACCACAAAGGCGTCCGTCGTCAGCGCCACTCGTCCGTCGCCCGGCGGAAGCAGCGCCGAGTCGTCGAGCCGCCGGCCGGCCTCGTCGTCAAACGCCGTGATGAACACCCGGCGCACCAGCTCGGCGGTGAGCCGGCCGCCGCTCCCGTGCGCCAGGGTGATGCTCTGCTCCATCCGTCACCCTCCCGTCGTCAGGCCGCCGCGCCGAACTGGTGCCACAGGTAGCAGGTGCCTTCTTGCGACACCATGCACGGCCCATACGGCCGCAGCGGGTGGCAGGCGGAGCGGAACAGCCCGCACTCGGGCGGCTTGATCTGCCCCAGCATCACCCGGTCGCAGGCACAGCCCTTCGGCAGCTCGTCCTCGCTCGGGCCGAACCGCACACCGAATCGCTCGCGGGCGTCGCGCGCGCTCAGCTCGGGACGCAGCACCAGCCCGCAGCCGGGCAGCTCACCCAGCCCGCGCCACCACAGCGCCGCCACCTCGAACGCCTCGTCCATCAGCTCGATCGCGTGGCGGTTGCCCTCCGGCCGCACCGCCCGGCCGTAGACGCTCTCCAGCCGCGCCTCGCCGTCGCGGACCTGTTGCAGGATGGCGCGCACGCCGAGCATCACGTCCGCCGGCTCGAACCCGGCCACCACGGTGGGCAGCCCGAACTCGTCGGCCAATGGCCGCCACGCCTCGGAACCGACGATGGTCGACACGTGCCCGGGCGCCAGGAGCCCCTCCACCTCGATCTGCCCCGACCGCAAGAGCAGGACCATCGCCGGCGGCGTGAGCCGGTGGGCGGTGAGCACGCTCAGGTTCGGCGGCAGGCGCGTGGCCAGCAGCGCGGCCGTCGGCGCGGCGGTCGTCTCGAACCCCACGGCGAAGAAGCACACCTGCCGCTCGGGCTGCTCGTGGGCCAGCCGGGCGGCGTCGGCGGCCGTGTATACCATGCGCACGTCGGCGCCCCGCGCCGCGGCGTCCTAGAGTGAGCCG
>JACPDV010000740.1 GCA_016183835.1 Armatimonadota bacterium | reverse complement strand
GTTCGGCCAGGTCTCCATCACCAGCGCCACACCCAGCCCCCACTCGCCGCCCAGCCCCATGGCGCCCAGGAACCTGCACGCCGCGAGCTGCCAGAAGGCGTGACAGAGGCCGCTCAAGCCCGTGAAAAGGGCATAGACCAGCACCGTGATGATCAAGGTCTTGACGCGCCCGATGCGATCGCCCAGGCGGCCGAACACGACCCCGCCCAGGCTCATCCCGGCGAGGAAGAGTGCGACCGTGTAGCCGATCCCGCGGCCCACCAGCCCGGGATCGGCGGTGTGGAGCAGCTCCCGCAGCGCCGGCGGGACCGCCCACGAGTAGAGGCCCATCTCCAGGCCGTCGAACATCCAGCCCAGCCAGGCCACGATCAACGCGGCCCAGAGCGCCGAGCGCGGGACGGCGGGCGTGGGGCTCTCGCTCACGGGGTCTTCTCTCTCAGGCGGCGGCTGGGTTGGCCGTGCAGCCGGCCGGCTCCTCCCTTGGCCCGCAAGCAGGAGTCGTCGCGCCCACCGGCCAACCGCGCCGCCATGCTGCCCCTCCTCCTCACGGTCAAGCTCTCCCAGGACCCGCTGAACGACGGGCGCATCAGCCCCTTCCAGTGCGGGCAGTTCATCGAGTACCTGTGCGACCTGGTCCCGGCGATGTGGGCCGAGCGCCTCGGCGACGGCAGCTTCGAGGGCCTCTCGCCCTATGGCTTCGCCCACCTCCGCGAGACCGACTTCCGCGAGCACCCTTGGCACCCGTGGGGCGCCACGCACCGGGCGCTCTACGAGCAGGACCCCGATCAGCGCGTCGGTGGCGCGGTCTCCATGCGCATCCGGGTGGACGGCGGGCCGCCCTGCACCGTGGGCCTGGCGCAGGAGGGCGTCTTCGTGGAGCGCGGCAAGCCGCTCGACTTCCACGTCTGGATGCGGCAGGAGGGGATCGCCGGCGATGTGACGGTGCGACTCCGGCACGAGGGCCGCACGGTGGCCGCCACGGTGTTCAGGCCCGGCGGGGAGTGGCAGCGGTACGAGGCGCGGCTCGTGCCCGCGGCGACCCAGGCCGAGGCGGCCCTTTCCATCGAGTTTCGCGGCCCCGGCACGCTGTGGCTCGACAGCGCCTCGCTGATGCCGGAGGACAACCTGGGCGGCTGGCGGCCCGACGTGGTGGCCGCGCTGCGCGCGCTGCGGCCGGGGATGATCCGCTTCGGCGGCAGCACCGTGGACGGCGGCCGCGCCGACTTCGAGTGGCGGAGCACCCTCGGCGACCCCGACCGGCGCCCGCCGTTCCGCGCCTGGGGCGGGCTGCAGCCGGCCGGCGCCGGGTTGGAGGAGATCGTCCAACTGATCCAGCGGGTGGGGGCCGAGCCGCTGATCTGCGTCCGGGTCACCGGGCGCGAGCCGCGCGACGCCGCCGAGCAGGTGGAGTACTTCAACGGCGCGGCCGACACGCCGATGGGCCGGCTTCGCGCCGCCAACGGGCACCCCGCGCCCTACGGCATCTGCTACTGGCAGATCGGCAACGAGGTCTCCGGGGAGGCCTACGAGCAGCGCCTGGCCGCCTTCTGCCAGGCCATGAAGGCCGCCGACCCGACCATCAGGCTGCTCAGCTCCTACCCCGGCGAGGGCGTCCTGGCGCAGGCCGGGGACCAGCTCGACTACCTTTGCCCCCACCACTACGGCTGCGCCGACCTGGCCGGCATGGCCGCCGACTTCGAGCGCCTGCGCGAGCTGATCCACCGGCATGGGGGCGGGCGCGACATCCGCCTCGGCGTCACCGAATGGAACACCACCGCCGGCGACGAGGGCCCGCGCCGCGCTATGCTCTGGACCCTGGCCAACGCCCTCGCCTGCGCCCGCTACCGCAATCTGCTCCACCGCAACGCCGACCTGGTCGAGCTGTCGATGCGCTCCAACCTGGCCAACAGCTTCTGCTCGGGCATCCTCCAGACCGACTCGCACCGCCTCTACCTGACCCCCACCGGCTACGAAGACCAGCTCTACGCCACGCTGTCCGGTGCCGTGCCCTTGCGCCTGGAGCTGGAGCCGGGCGACGGCGCGGGTCTCGACCTCAGCGCCACCCGCTCCGCGGACGGGCGGCAGGTGACCCTCTTCGTGGTCAGCGACGGGCTGGAGCCGGTGCCCGCGCGGCTCGACACGAGCGCCCTCGGCCGGCTGCGGCGGAAGGTGGGGGTCTGGACCCTGGCCGACCGCGACCGAGCCGGGGAGCCGGACGTGACCAACGGCTTCGGTGATCCCAAGCGCGTGGCGCCGGTGACCTCCGCCGTGGAGCTGCAAGGCGCCCGCCTGGACTACCCGTTCCCGGCGCTGTCGCTGACGGTGCTGCGGTTCACCGTCGAGTAAGGGGGTGTCTTGTAACTGATCTCCGGCCCCCTCTCCCCCCGGGAGAGGGCTGGGGTGAGGGTCCTGACGGGCCGCCTGCCCGCCACGCACCGCCCTCACCCCAACCCTCTCCCGGGGGGAGAGGGGGCCGGATGGCGGACGACTTGCGCCGCCAAAACACCCTCTAAGCGGAAGGCCCGCCCCCGCGACGGCGGGAGCGGGCCTTGCCATGAAGCGTCTGGTCCGTCCGGCTCAGTCCTGCACCAACTGCCGGTACTGCCGCAGCGCGTTGCGGGAGTCGACCTGGCGCGCCAGCGCCCAGCCCCCGTTACCGCCGCCGTTGGCGTCGTCCGGGTTGTAGCGCAGCCAGAGCATTGTCGGGTCGACGGTCGCCTCGGGCAGATACCACTTGACGTGCCCGTCCAGGAAGCCGTAGTTGGCCCCGCGGTTGTGCGGGGTGCGGAAGCAGTTGGCTCCGCCGTTCGGGTGACACCACGGGTCCGTGTCGGGGATCAGGCTCTCGCCGACGACGATCTGCTGCGCCGGTTCGGAGATGCGCGAGGTTTTAGCCCAGATCCGAATGCCGCAACACCCGCAGAACCGGTTGTTCATGCCGTACGAGCCGGGCAGGTCCTGGTTGCCTCCGCCGGTCTCATTGCCGAACAGGGACAGGCTGGGACACTGGAAGACCTGCGCGTTCTTGATGTAGGGCTGGCTGGTGACCCGGAAGGTATAGTAGGGGGAGTTGCCGCAACCGCTCGCTCCGCCTGGGTTCGGCCTGCCATGTCGCGGGCTCATGATCTTATCGTCGTAGTCCTGGGCGTACTGGATGATGGCCAGCATGATCTGCTTCTCGTTGGAGCTGCAGCTCGACTGCCGGGCCTTCTCACGCGCCTTCGCGAAGACAGGGAACAGGATTGCCGCTAGAATCGCGATGATCGCGATCACGACGAGGAGTTCGATCAGTGTAAATCCATGACGCGTTCGCATTCGGTTGACCTCCACAAGTTGACCGGCGGTCCGCCCACCTGCGCATTCCGATCGCAATGTGCGCTACGAGGATCGGGATGTCAAGAGGTCGCCGTAACCGAATCGCAAGAGTGCGGGGACCGAAGGCACGACGATCGGCGGCCGGCAGCCTGATACCGGCCGCCGCACTGACTGCAGCGGCCGGTGGCTGAGCCGGCTTGTTCGGCGCGAGTGCCCGCCGCTCGGGGCTAGTCGTTCACCAGCGTTCGGTACCGCGCGATCGCGACTCGGGCGTCGGCGCGGCGGGCCTGGGCCCAGGCTCCGTTGCCGCCCCCGTTGGTGTCGTCCGGGTTGTTCATCATCCACAGAAACACCGGGTCGACCGTCGCCTCCGGCAGCATCCACTTGGCGTGCCCGTCCAGGAAGCCGTAGTTGGCGCCGCGGTTGTGCGGCGTGCGGAAGCAGTTGGCTCCGCCGTTCGGGTGGCACCAGGTGTTGGTGTCGGCGATCGTGCTCTCGCCCACGATGATCTGCTGCGCGGGCTCCACGAGGCGCGAGATCTTGGCCCAGATCCTCAGGCCGCAACAGCCGCAGTAGCGGCCGTTCATCCCGTACGACGCGTCGAAGTCGCGGTTGCCGGCCGTCCAGGTCGTCTCGTTGCCGAAAAGGGACAGGCTCGGGCACTGGAACATCTGGGTGTTCTTGCAGTAGGACTGGAGGTTGGCCCGCCAGGTCACCCAGGCATTGCCGGTGCAAGCCACGCCGATCTGCGGCCGGTTCATCCGGACGCCGGTCAGCTTCTCGTCATAGTCCTGGGCGTACTGCAGGTGCGCCAGCATGATCTGCTTGACGTTGGAACAACAGCTCGCCTGCCGGGCCTTCTCCCGGGCCTTCGCAAAAACCGGAAACAGGATGGCCGCCAAAATCGCGATGATCGCGATCACGACGAGCAACTCGATCAGCGTGAATCCACGGATTTTCCGCATACCATTGCCCTCCGGACGACGGCGTGCGAACCGTCCACCTGCGTTCCCAGGGCCAATGTGCGATATCAGGCTAGGCATGTCAAGAGGACTGCTCAACGCGATCGCAAGAGTGGGAGGATGAAAGCGGAGTCTCTGTGGTCGGCGGACGGTCGGCG
>JACPDV010000739.1 GCA_016183835.1 Armatimonadota bacterium | reverse complement strand
CTTCTTCGAGAACATCGTCGGCGCCAAGGACTTCGTCGCCAGGCGGGCCGACCACGTCGCCGGGCTCCGCTGCCCGGACGACCTCACCCTCCAGATCAGCCTCGTCAAACCGGATCCCGCGTTCCTCAACGTGCTCGCCATGCCGTTCGCCTACCCCATCCCGAAGGAGCTGGTGGAGCGCAGCACCGACCCGGCCACCGGCGACTCCACCTGGGCCGAGCACGTGGTGGGCTGTGGACCTTACCGGCTGGAGGAGTGGACCCGCGGCGTCCGCCTCCGGCTCACCCGCTTCGACCGCTACTACCGCGACGACGTGGCCTTCCTCGACACCATCCAGGAGCAGCTCTACATCCCCGACTTCATGCAGCTCATGATGTTCGAGCGCGGCGAGCTGGACGTCTCCGACATTCCGCTCCCCGACTTCCAGCGCGTGCTCGCCGACCCGCGGCTCAAGCCGCTCACCGTGACCCAGCCCGAGAACGCCATCGCCTACTGCAGCATGAACTGCGAGATGCCGCCCTTCACCAACAAGCTCGTGCGCCAGGCCTTCAACTACGCCGTGGACAAGGACCGCATCTGCCAGATCCTCAGCGGCCGCGCGGTGCCGGCCAAGGGCGTCCTCCCGCCTGCCATGCCAGGCTACAACCCTGCTCTGAGGGGCTACCCGCACGACCCGGACAACGCCCGTGAGCTGCTCGCCCGCGCCGGGTACCCCAACGGCCTGAGCGTCGAGCTGATGACCCGCTCCCGACCGGCCGAGCAGCGCTGGGCCGAGTCCATCCAGCAGGACCTGGCCAAGGCCGGCGTCACCGCCCGGCTCCGCGCGGTGGCCTTCCCGCAGTGGCTCGATCTGTCGGGCAAGCGGCGCACCGTGCCGTTCACCGTCAATGCCTGGTTCCAAGACTACCCGGACCCCAGCAACTTCCTCGATGTGCTGCTCAACGGCGAGAAGATCACCGAGCAGAACGCCAACAACCGCGCCTTCTACAACAACCCGGAGGTCAACCGCCTGCTCGACCAGGCCGCCTCGATGACCGACCCGGAGCCGCGGCTCGCGATCTACCGCCAAGTCGAACAAATGGTGGTGGACGACGCACCCTGGATCTTCGTCTACCACTCCGTGACCTGGCGCCTGGTGCAGCCGTGGGTGCGAAACTACCACCTCCACCCGGTGTGGTCCGGGACGGAGGAGCGAGTCTGGCTGGCGCCAACCATCGCACCGGAGAAAGCGTCCCGATGACCTTCGTCAACCCCTACCACGGCTCTTCCGGCCCGTGGCTCCGCGGCAACCTGCACACCCACACCACCAACAGCGACGGCAAGCTGTCCCCCGTCGAGACCGTGGCGCTGTACGCCGAGCACGGCTACGACCTCCTCGCCCTCAGCGACCACGACCGGCTCACACTGCCGGTGGAACACCCGAGCGTCGTCGGCATCACGGCGGTGGAGGTCAGCGCCGGCGGGCCGCACCTGCTCGCCGTGGGCGTGGACAAGGTCTACGACACTTCCCGCCCGCGCGGCTGCATCGTGGACGAGATCATGGCCGACGGCGGGCTGTGCGTGCTCTGCCATCCCAACTGGCTCGAGCACTTCAACCACTGGGACCAGGTGGCACTGGAGTCGGTCGGCCCCTACCACGGGATCGAGATCTTCAACAGCGTGATCGACTTCCTGCCCGGCGAGGCCCACGCCCTCGACCGCTGGGACATGCTCCTCGCCAAGGGCCGCCGGGTGTGGGGCTTCGCCGACGACGACTTCCACGCGCCGGGCCACGGGCCGCGCGGCTGGAACATGGTCCGGGCCAACGCGCGCACGCCCGACGCCATCGTCGAGGCGCTCCAGGCCGGCCGCTTCTACGCCAGCACCGGCGTGACCATCGAGGCCGTCGAGCTGGTCGGCAACGTCCTCACCATCACCGCGCCGGACGCCGAGGAGATCCGCTTCGTCGGCCGGTGGGGCGCCGTAGTGGCGTTCGGCGGCGCGGGCGAGGCGAGCTACGAGATCCGGGGCAGCGAAGGCTACGTGCGCGCCGAATGCTACGGCCGCGGCCGGCACGCGGCCTGGACGCAGCCGGTCTTTGTGGAGGAGCCATGACCCTGGCGGTGCGGGTCGCCAAGCGCCTGGGCTGGGGGCTCTTGAGCCTCCTCGGCACCGCCGTGATCGTCTTCGTCCTGCTCCACCTCAACGGCGACCCTGCCAAGACCTACGCCGGGGAGAAGGCCGACGAGGCCACCGTCGAGCGGATCCGTCACGAGATGGGCTTCGACCGGCCGCTCCCCGTGCAGTTCGGCAAGTACCTCCTCAAGGTCTGCCGCGGCGACCTGGGGCGCTCCACCTTCTACCAGGAGCCGGTGGCGCGGATGCTTCTCCGCCGGCTGCCCTACACCGCCGCGCTGGCGCGCGCCGGGCTGGCCTTCTGGGTCGGCATCGGCGTGCCCGTGGGGGTCTACACCTCCACCCGCGCGGGGGGGGTGGCCGACCAGGCCGCCCTGTTCGTCGCCGTGTTGACCTACAGCCTGCCCACCTTCTGGCTGGCCCGCATGTTGCAGCGCCAGCTCGCCTACGCGCACGCTCTGTTCCCCGTCGGCGGCACGGGCACCCCGGCGCACCTGGTGCTCCCCGCGCTGACCCTCGGGCTCGGCGGCGTGGGCTACTACATGCGGCTGGTCCACACCAACATGCTCGAGGTGCTCCCCGCCGAGTACATCCGCACCGCCCGCGCCAAGGGGCTCAGCGAGCGAG
>JACPDV010000766.1 GCA_016183835.1 Armatimonadota bacterium | reverse complement strand
TCGCCGACCAGCACGGGCCGGCCGACCGCATCACGCTCGACGATGAGTACGACGTGCACACCTGGCTGTCCAGCTTCCTGGCCAAGGACGGCAAGCTCCACTTCCTCTACGAGGCCCAGAGCCAGCCGCCGCGCGAGCACTACGTGCGTTACGACGTCACGACCGCGAAGCGGGAGCTGGACCTCTACCCGGAGGTCAAGGGGCAGCGCATGTCGCTCCTGGGCCTGGATGGCTTCTTCGCCGCGCGGTCGTCGGTCCCCGGCTCCACGCTCTACTGCGTCGGCAACTGGCAGGGGCGCATCGCGTGCCTGGCCAGCGACGACAACGGCACGACCTGGTACGACTACGCCGTCAGCCAGCAGACCTTCAACCCGTATGCCATCGGCGGCTGCCGGGAACTGACCGACGACGGCCACGTGATCGGCTCGTTCACGGACCAGGCGGTCACGCCGCCGCGCGTCTACTTCATCCGGATCCAGGCCGGTCTGAGCAGCGCGGCGGCGGCAGGCCGGGGCTGACCATCGCCGGGTGCTATAATGCAACCATCATGACTGCCAACGTGCAGAGGATCGCTGACGAGGTCAAGGCCCTGCCCGAGCACGAGCGGGACGAGTTCCTGTCCTGGCTGGCCGAGTTCGAACTCCGCCAGGCGGATGCGTGGGACGAGCAGATCGCCAAAGACGCCCTGCCAGGGGGACGCCTGGCGACGATGCTCCAGCGCGCTCGCGACGACATCGCGCAGGGCAGGACCAAGCCGTTGGATGAAGTCCTCCGCGGGCGGTAGCGCCCGCACCATCTACTTCAGTCCTCGTCCTCTTCCGCGTTCACGTCGCGCACCGCCAGCGCCACGCGGCTGGTGTGCGTGCCGGGGTAGGGCACGCTCGGCCCCTTCGCGTCGTGCCAGAGGATCCGGTTGAGCGGCTGGAACGGTGCGCGGTCTACCTCGGCGAAGCCCATCCGGTCCGACTCCTCCTGCCCGAACGCGCCGCGGGCGTTCATCTCGTCGATGGGCTGCTCGGGCGTCACCGCGTCGTAGACCAGCGGCTCGGCGTGATCCATGAAGAGCGTCCACATCGGCATCGCCGCCGCGTCGAACTGGCTCAGCGGCCGGAGCCCCAAGACAAGGCCCATGGTGCGGATCACTGAACACTGGTCGTAGTGCCGGCTCTCGACCAGCCCGCGGCGGACCCACGGGCCGAGCACCAGCGCCGGGCTGCGGTGGCAGTCCACATGGTCCGGCCCGTCCTGCGCGTCGTCCTCGACGATGAACACCGCCATCTCCGGCCAGACCTTGCTGCGGCTCAGGCCGGCGATCAGCCTGCCGACTGCCAGGTCGTTCTCCGCCACCATCGCCGCGGGCCGCGGCTTACCCTTGGCCGTGCCGAAGGTGTGGTTGTTCGGCAGATGGAGGATCACAAGCTGCGGCATCGACCCGTCGGTCTCCCACCTGGCCACGTTGGCCAGGTAGTCGTCCACCCGCTTCAGGTCCTGGCCGGGGTTGATGTCGCCGCCGATGACCTTGCACGAGACCTTCGCCTCGGCGGCGCGGTCCCAGATCCAGCCGCCCGCCGGGGTGCCCACCGGTCCGCCCAGCGTCGGCCCGCGCTGGCTGTAGCTCAGCGGCCAACTGCGCTCCACGGCATCGCTCACGTTGGCGCCCTTGCACCACTGGTGCCCGTCCACGCTCACCGCGCCGTCGCAGTAGAAGTTGTCGAGCAGCACGTATTGCTGGACGAGGCGATGCTGATTGGTGGTCACGCGCTCGCCGTAGAGGCACAACTTCGGGTCGCCGTTGCCGCGCGGCAGGTCGCCGTAGACCTGGTCGTAAGTGCGATTCTCCTTGATGATGTAGAGGCAGTGCTTGATGGGCGAGGGATCGCCGAGGCGCTTGGGGATGGGTGAGCGGAGCGCGGCGTCGTCGGGCTGCCGCACGCCGCCGGCCACCTCGTCGAGGTTGTTCTCCGCCACGTCGCGGCTCCAGCGGCCGAGGTCCAGCGGCGGCGCGACGGCCTGCGCCAGGCCGTTGAGGAAGGTGCCCACGTAGCGCCGCGGGTTGCCGTTCGGCCCGGTTCCCAGGCCCTTCGAGTTGACCACGAAGAGCGTGCCGTCGGGGGTCACCTGCACCCCGGTGGGGTACCAGGCGGCGGGGATCCGGCCGCGCTGTGAGCCGCCGTTGCGGTCGCGGTCGAGCGCCACCACGCCGACGCAGTTGTCGCCCGCCTCGGAGACGTACAGCGTGCCGCGGTCGGGGCTGAGCGCGAGAGCATTGGGCGTGGCCCCGGGCGGCGCGTTGCGGTAGGGCTGGAGAGAGATCGTGCCGACCACCCGGTCGCTCCGGCTGTCGAGGATGCTCACCGTGTCGCTGTGGGCATTGGCCACGTAGACGCGGTGGGCGGCGGGGTCGACGCACAGCGCGCAGGGGTGCTTGCCCACGGCGATCTGCCGCAGGCCCTGCCCGCTCGCCACGTCGAGCACCGCCACCTTGGCCTCGCCCCACAGCGCCACGTAGCACTTGCTGCCGCCCTCGACGAAGGCCAGCTCGAAGGGATACTCGCCCACCGGGATGCGGCGGGCCACCTCTTCGTGCACGGGATCGACCACGGCGACCGCGCGGCCGAGCAACTCGGTGGCCCACAGGTGCTGCCCGTCCGGCGCCAGGGCCAGGCCGGTGGGATAGAGCAGCACGCCCTTGCCCGCGGGATCCGGGAGCGTGATCTTGCCGGCGTAGGCCTCGGGGTTCTCCACCACCGGCTCGGCCGGCGTAGTGCGCAGCGAGATGGCCGCGGTACCGGCGTCGGTCGCCGTGAGGTCCACCACCCGGAGCACGTCGTCCGGCCCGCCCGCGACGAACAGCCGGCTGCCGTCGTAGCTGAAGGCCAGCCCGTGGAAGATGGCCTGCCCTCGCACGAGCTTGACGGTGGCCGCCACCTGGCAGGTGGCGGTGTCGAGGAGCTGGACGCTCTGCTGACCGTTGCCGCAGTTGGCCACGGCGAGGAGCTTGCCATCGGGGCTGAGGACGCAGCCCTGCGGCGCATCACCAAGAGGGATCAGCCGGCCCGCGGGGCGGAGGAGCCAGTTGTTGGAGGTGATCCCCTCCTGGTCGGACTTCTTCCCGGGGGTGCGCGGCTCGCCCGAAGCGCGGACCAGGAAGGCGGCTGCGGCGAGCGCGAGCACGACGGCAAGGCGGCGGATGGCGGACCAACGCATGGTGGCGGCTCCGGCCCTAGTGTAACCCTAGCGGGTCGGATGGAGGCAAGCGCGCTGTGCGAGTCAGTGCGGACCGAGGAGGTCACCGCCACCTCGCCGCCGTAAGGTGAGCCGCTCTGCGACCTTGGAGGGACCGGCCATGCTCGCCCCCGCGCTCCTCACCGTCTCGGTCCTCGCGGCGCCGCCGCAGGTGCTGTGGGCGTCCGACCCCATCCCGCCCGGCTGCACCGCCCTGCTCTTCGGCGACGGGTTGGGGCGGGTCAGCCGGGTCGAGCTGGCCCGGCTGCCGGACGACCCGCCGGGCACGCCGGGCAAGCTGGCCTTCCCGGCCCGCGCCGCCCGGTGCGAGCCGCTCCAGCCGAGCCCGCAGTCGGTCAAGCTGCGCGTCCCCGCCGAGCTGAAACCGGGCGTCCTCGTTTGCCGCGTCGCCACGCCGGACGGGCTGAGCGCGCCGGTCTGGCTCAACCGACCGGCGGCCTGGTGGGTGCAGGGCGATCAGGGCACCGCCGGATCGCCCGGCGGCTGGCTCCGGGTGCAGGGCCGCTGCCT